>NZ_AZRH01000010.1:0-159962 GCF_000512315.2 Morganella sp. EGD-HP17 | reverse complement strand
AATTAATGGAAGCCTGCCGCGCCACGCTGCGCAAAAATAATTTATCCAGTGGTTATATCCGTCCGCTGGTCTTTATCGGTGATGTCGGTATGGGTGTTAACCCGCCGCAGGGCTATAAAACCGATGTCATCATCGCGGCATTCCCGTGGGGTGCTTACCTGGGTGAGGAAGCGCTGGATGCAGGGATTGACGCGATGGTGTCATCCTGGAACCGCGCAGCCCCTAACACCATTCCGACAGCGGCCAAAGCAGGCGGTAACTACCTGTCCTCGTTACTGGTCGGCAGTGAAGCCCGCCGTCACGGTTATCAGGAAGGGATTGCGCTGGATGTGAACGGTTATATCTCTGAAGGGGCGGGTGAAAACCTGTTTGAAGTGAAAAATAACATTATCTTCACTCCGCCATTTACCTCTTCCGCACTGCCGGGTATTACCCGTGATGCGATTCTGACCCTGGCAAAAGAGCTGGGTTATGAAATCCGTGAGCAGACGCTATCCCGCGAATCACTCTATCTGGCGGATGAAGTCTTTATGACCGGTACTGCGGCGGAAGTTACGCCGGTACGCAGTGTTGACGGTATTCAGGTGGGTATCGGCCGCTGCGGACCGGTTACCAAAGAGATCCAGCAGGCATTCTTTGGCCTGTTCACCGGGAAAACAGAAGACAAATGGGGCTGGTTAGATCCGGTAAATCCATAATAACGAAACAGATTTGCAGGCGGGTCGTTCCCCCGCCTGATTTTTGCAAACACGGGAGATTACAATGCCTCAGTACCGTTCGGCGACAACAACGCATGGCCGCAATATGGCGGGTGCGCGCGCATTATGGCGTGCGACAGGAATGACAGATGCCGATTTCGGCAAACCGATTATCGCGGTTGTTAACTCATTCACACAATTTGTTCCGGGTCATGTTCACCTGCGGGATCTGGGTAAACTGGTGGCAGAGGAAATTGAGGCCGCCGGTGGCGTGGCCAAAGAATTCAATACCATTGCTGTGGATGACGGGATCGCCATGGGGCACGGCGGGATGCTTTATTCTCTGCCGTCACGCGAACTCATTGCCGATTCTGTGGAATACATGGTGAATGCACACTGTGCGGATGCCATGGTTTGTATCTCCAACTGCGACAAAATTACTCCGGGAATGCTGATGGCCTCACTGCGCCTGAATATCCCGGTTATTTTTGTATCCGGTGGCCCGATGGAAGCCGGTAAAACCAAACTGTCTGATCAGATAATCAAGCTGGATCTGGTGGATGCCATGATCCAGGGTGCAAATCCTGATGTTTCCGATGCGGACAGTGAACAAATCGAACGATCGGCCTGCCCGACCTGCGGCTCCTGCTCCGGTATGTTTACCGCGAACTCGATGAACTGCCTGACCGAAGCGCTGGGCTTATCTCAGCCGGGGAACGGCTCGCTGCTGGCAACTCATGCTGACCGCAAAAATCTGTTCCTTAATGCCGGACGCCGGATTGTGGAAATCACCAAAAAATATTACGAGCAGGATGATATCCGTTTTCTGCCGCGCAATATCGCCACCAAAGCAGCGTTTGAGAATGCGATGACCCTGGATATCGCCATGGGCGGTTCAACCAACACAGTTCTGCATCTGCTGGCGGCGGCACAGGAAGGGGAAGTTGATTTCACAATGACGGATATTGATCGTCTCTCCCGTGCGGTGCCGCATTTATGCAAAGTCGCGCCGAGCACGCAGAAATACCATATGGAAGATGTACATCGCGCCGGCGGGGTAATTGGTATCCTGGGCGAGCTGGATCGCGCCGGGTTACTGCACCGGGAAGTCAGTAACGTGCTGGGAATGACCCTGCCGGAGTTACTGGCGGCGTATGATATTACACTGACGAAAGATGATGCGGTGAAACGGATGTATTCCGCCGGTCCTGCCGGAATCCGCACAACAAAAGCATTCTCACAGGACTGCCGCTGGCCGTCCCTGGATGATGACCGCAAAAACGGCTGTATCCGCAGCAAAACCCATGCCTACAGCCAGGATGGCGGGCTGGCGGTACTGTCCGGCAATATTGCCGAAGATGGCTGTATTGTGAAAACTGCCGGGGTGGACGAGGGCAGCTTAACCTTTACCGGACCGGCAAAAGTGTATGAAAGTCAGGATGATGCAGTAAAAGCGATTCTCGGCGGAGAAGTTGTTGCCGGGGATGTGGTGGTGATCCGCTACGAAGGGCCGAAAGGCGGGCCGGGTATGCAGGAGATGCTGTATCCGACCACCTACCTGAAATCAATGGGCCTGGGAAAAAGCTGTGCGCTTATCACTGACGGTCGTTTCTCCGGCGGCACTTCCGGGTTATCCATCGGCCACGTTTCGCCGGAAGCGGCCAACGGCGGGCTGATCGGGCTGGTTCAGACCGGGGACATTATTGCCATCGATATTCCGTCACGGCAGATTTCACTGAAAGTGGATGAGCAAACTCTGGCAGCCCGCCGCACAGCGGAAGAGGCACGAGGTGAAAAAGCCTGGTCACCGCAGAACCGTGAACGTCAGGTCTCTTTTGCGTTGCGTGCATATGCACTGCTGGCGACCAGTGCTGATAAAGGCGCGGTACGGGATAAAAGTAAACTCGGGGGTTAGGGATGACCGCAAAACAACCATTGTCTGCTCAGCCGTCAGCGGCTGAGTATGTGAGAGCGGCCTTCAGTGCCTCCGTTTATGATGTCGCTCAGGTCACGCCGCTGCAACTGATGCCGAAGCTGTCGGCACGGCTCGGCAATACCATTTCAGTGAAGCGGGAAGACAGGCAGCCCGTGCACAGTTTTAAGCTGCGCGGCGCGTATGCCATGATTGCGGAGCTGACAGAAGAACAGAAACGGCGGGGCGTAGTGACGGCATCAGCCGGAAACCATGCTCAGGGCGTGGCGTTATCTGCCGGGAAAACCGGGGTGAAAGCCCTGATTGTGATGCCGGTGGCGACGGCGGATATCAAAGTGGATGCGGTTCGCGGGTTCGGCGGCGAAGTGGTTCTCCACGGCGCTAATTTTGATGAAGCAAAAGCACATGCACTGGAGCTGGCCGCATCCCTCGGGATGACGTTTATTCCGCCGTTCGATCACCCGTCGGTGATCGCCGGTCAGGCCACTATCGCTCTTGAACTGTTACAGCAGAATGCCAGGCTCGACAGAGTCTTTGTACCGGTCGGCGGTGGCGGACTGGCCGCCGGGGTGGCGGTGTTTATTAAACACCTGATGCCGGACATTAAAGTGATTGGTGTCGAGGCAGAAGAGGCGGCTTGTCTGAAAGCCGCACTGGATGCCGGACATCCGGTCGAGTTACCGAAAGTCGGGCTGTTTGCCGAAGGTGTGGCAGTCAAACGGATTGGTGATGAGACCTTCCGTCTATGTCAGCAGTATCTGGATGATGTGATTATGGTGGACAGTGACGCCATCTGCGCAGCTATGAAAGATCTGTTTGATGATGTGCGGGCAGTGGCGGAGCCTTCCGGGGCACTGGCGCTGGCGGGGATGAAAAAATACATTCAGCAGCACAATATTCAGGGGGAAAATCTGGCACATGTGCTCTCCGGTGCCAATGTGAATTTCCATGTGCTCCGTTATGTGTCAGAGCGGTGCGAGCTGGGAGAACAGCGTGAAGGCGTGTTCGCGGTGACGATCCCGGAAGAGAAAGGCAGTTTCCTGCGGTTTTGTCAGGCGCTCGGCCCGCGTGTGGTGACCGAGTTTAACTATCGTTACAGCGGTTCAGATGAAGCTTCAGTATTTGTCAGTGTCCGTGCCGATGAGGGCCCGGGCGCACGGAAAACCATTCTGGACGGTCTTTCCGCCGCCGGGTTCAGTGCGACAGATTTGTCGGATGACGAAATGGCGAAACTGCATGTCCGCTATATGGTGGGTGGCCGCCCGTCAGCACCGTTGCAGGAGCGGCTGTTCAGTTTTGAATTCCCGGAAGCACCCGGCGCACTGCTGAAATTCCTGGAAACACTTGGTACACACTGGAATATCACCCTGTTCCATTACCGCAGTCACGGCACGGATTATGGCCGCGTACTGGCAGCTTTTGAAATACAGGAAGGGGATGTGCAGTTTGAGCAGCATCTGAATGCTCTCGGCTACGACTTCCGCGATGAAACCGGCAATGCTGCATTTGCCCGTTTCCTGGCCCCGCAGTTATCCGGAGTGGCGCGGCAGTAGTTGCCAGAAGGCTCTGATCAGCGGCTCATGCAGCCGCTTGTTCAGTGCGCAGACGCCCAGCTCAAACGGCGCAACCATCGAAATATTATCGAGTTGCAGGATCCGGCTGCGGATTGCGTCCGGGCTGTTCTCCACCACCACATTCGGGATCAGCGCGATACCGCAGCCTAGTGCCACCATCGATACAATCGCTTCATGGCCGGACACCGTGGCATAAATCTGCGGATCCTGAATCCGGTGTGTTTTAAACCATAAATCAATCCGTTTACGTGACGGGCCATGCTCCGGAATGATAAACGGGATATTTTCCCAGTCGGGCACCGGCTGTACCGCCTGTTGTCTGACCGGGCATGGTAGTGCGGGCGCTATCAGTGACAGCGGGATTTCGCCTATCTGGTGAAAGCGGACATTATCCGGCAGTTTTTCCGGTTTTCCGGCGATACCGAGATCCGCGTCCTGTGACTGCACTTTTTCCACTGCATCCGCCGCGTCCCCGGTGGTCAGCTTGATTTCCACCTGCGGATGTTCTGCCCGGAACTGGTCGAGGATCTGCGGCAGATGGCTGTATGCGGCAGTGACGGAACAAAACAGACGTAATTCCCCGGTCAGTGACGGGCTCTGATGATTAAGCGCATGTTGCAGCTGCTGGTATTGCAGCACTGTTTCCTGCGCAAATTTTTTCAGCTGTTCACCGGCGGCTGTCAGCTGAACAGTGCGGTTATCCCGCAGAAACAGCGGATGCCCGAGAGATTCTTCCAGCCGCTGGATCTGCCGTGAGAGTGTCGACGGGCTGATATACATGGCGGCCGCGGTTTTGCCGAAATGGCAGCTCTCCGCAAGATGTAAAAACAGTCTGAGTTCCCGGATATCCATCACAACCTCTCAGGGGATTACGTTTTAGTCATTATGTTGCATAAATTGCATCGCTATCTTGTGAATATATCAATTTAAGCAATGAAAATCATGACATATAGTCAATATAAATAAAGGGTATATCACCCCGGTAAATAACGAAATCAGTGCTGCGAAGACAGCAATCTGAGCAAACACAATACACGGAGTCACCATGGCGAATTATTTTAATACACTGAATTTGCGCCAGCAGCTGGCGCAGTTAGGCAAATGCCGGTTTATGGCACGCGAAGAATTTGCGGACGAGGCTGGGTATCTCAAAGGCAAAAAAGTGGTGATTGTCGGCTGTGGTGCACAGGGGCTGAACCAGGGACTGAACATGCGCGATTCCGGGCTGGATATCGCCTATGCACTGCGTCAGGAAGCGATCGATGAGAAGCGCACCTCATGGCGCCGCGCCACCGAAAACGGTTTTACCGTCGGCACGTATGAAGAACTGATCCCGCAGGCTGACCTGGTGGTTAACCTGACACCTGACAAACAGCATTCTGCGGTGGTTAAGGCGGTTCAGCCGCTGATGAAATCCGGCGCAGCGCTGGGTTACTCACACGGCTTCAATATTGTTGAAGTCGGCGAAACCATCCGCCCTGATATCACGGTTGTGATGGTGGCACCGAAATGCCCGGGTACAGAAGTGCGTGAAGAGTACAAGCGTGGCTTTGGTGTTCCGACACTGATTGCAGTCCATCCGGAAAATGATGCCAAAGGTGAAGGTCTGGCGATTGCCAAAGCCTGGGCTGCGGCAACCGGCGGTCACCGTGCGGGTGTTCTGGAATCATCCTTTGTTGCAGAAGTTAAATCTGACCTGATGGGCGAGCAGACTATCCTCTGCGGTATGCTGCAGGCCGGTTCTCTGCTCTGTTATGACAAAATGGTTGCTGACGGTGCGGATCCTGCGTATGCAGGCAAGCTGATCCAGTACGGCTGGGAAACCATCACTGAAGCGCTGAAACAGGGTGGGATCACGCTGATGATGGACAGATTGTCCAACCCGGCAAAAGTCCGTGCTTATCAGCTGTCTGAAACCCTGAAAGCACAGATGAAGACTCTGTTTGAAAAACATATGGATGACATCATTTCCGGCCATTTCTCCTCAACGATGATGGCGGACTGGGCGAATGATGATAAAAATCTGCTGACCTGGCGTGAAGAGACTGGCAAGACGGCATTTGAAAACTATCCGGATTCTGAGCAGAAAATCAGTGAGCAGGAATATTTTGACCACGGTGTTGTCATGGTCGCAATGGTGAAAGCCGGTGTTGAGCTGGCATTTGAAACCATGATTGACGCGGGGATCATTGCGGAATCTGCCTATTATGAATCACTGCATGAACTGCCGCTGATTGCCAACACCATTGCCCGTAAGCGTCTGTATGAAATGAACGTGGTTATCTCCGATACCGCAGAATACGGCAATTACCTGTTCTCCTTTGCAGCAGTGCCGTTACTGAAAGACTTTATGGCATCACTGCAGCCGGGTGACCTGGGTAAATCCGGCGCGGACCACGGTACGGATAACGCGCAGCTGCGTGATATCAATGAAGCAATTCGTCAGCATCCGATTGAAACTGTGGGTAAAACCCTGCGCGGCTATATGACGGATATGAAACGTATCGCGGTCGGCGGCTGATAACAAAATTGTTTAATGATGAAATGAGACGGCACCTGCGGGTGCCGTTTTCCGTTTTAATGAGCGGCGTCCGGTTACACTTCTGCTGTACCTTTCTGCTACAATTCCCTCCTGTTCCAGTATTGAGTCGAGTTAACAGCGCGTATGAAATTAAATCCCGGTCAGCAGCAGGCCGTTGAGTATGTTCAGGGCCCGTGCCTTGTGCTTGCGGGGGCCGGTTCCGGCAAAACCCGTGTGATCACCAATAAAATTGCGCATCTGATCCGCAATACCGGCTATCAGCCGCGCCAGATCGCGGCGGTGACCTTTACCAACAAAGCCGCGCGGGAAATGAAAGAGCGTGTTGCACAAACCCTGGGGCGCAAAGAGGCCAAAGGGCTGATGATTTCCACATTCCATACCCTGGGGCTGGAGATTATCAAGCGGGAATATAAAGCGCTGGGGATGAAAAGTAATTTCTCCCTGTTCGACGATCAGGATCAGCTCGCGCTGCTTAAAGAGCTGACGTTTGATCATCTGGAAGAAGATAAAGAGTTACTGCAACAACTGGTCAGCCAGATCTCAAACTGGAAGAATGCCCTGCTGACGCCGGAACAGGCAAAAGGACTGGCGCGATCAGAGCGCGAACATACGTTTGCTGAGTGTTACCGCCGCTACGAACTGCATCTGAACAGTTGTAATGTGCTTGATTTTGATGACCTTATCACCAAACCGACACTGCTGTTTGCCCGTGATGAACAGGCGCGGGAGCGCTGGCAGCAGCGTATCCGTTATCTGCTGGTGGATGAGTATCAGGATACCAACACCAGTCAGTATCAGCTGGTGAAATTGCTGGTCGGTAAACGCGCGTATTTTACGGTCGTGGGTGATGATGATCAGTCAATTTATTCATGGCGCGGCGCACAGCCGAAAAACCTGGTGCAGCTGAGCAAAGATTTTCCGGAGTTGCGGGTGATCAAGCTGGAGCAGAATTACCGCTCGTCCGGCTGTATTCTGAATGCAGCGAATATCCTGATCGCTAATAACCCGCATGTGTTTGAAAAACAGCTTTTTTCAAATCTCGGTTATGGTGATCCGATGAAAGTGATCACCGCGAATAATGAAGATCATGAAGCAGAGCGGGTGGTCGGGGAGCTGATCGCCCATCACTTTATCAATAAGACCGATTATAAAGATTACGCGATCTTATACCGTGGCAACCATCAGTCGCGGATCTTTGAAAAAATGCTGATGCAAAACCGGATCCCGTACCGGATCTCCGGCGGAACCTCTTTCTTTTCCCGTCCGGAAATTAAGGATTTGCTGGCGTATCTGCGTGTGCTGACCAATCCGGAAGATGACAGTGCTTTCCTGCGCATCGTGAACACGCCGCGCAGGGGTATCGGACCGGCCACTATCCAGAAACTGGGTGAGTGGGCCAATACGCGGGATAAAAGCTTGTATCAGGCCAGTTTTGACCTCGGACTGGGGCAGACACTTTCCGGTCAGGGGCTGGCGGCGCTGACGAATTTCACCGGCTGGCTGGCGGAGGTGGAAAAATTGGTTGAGCGCGAGCCGCTGATCGCGGTGCGTGATTTACTGCACGGCCTGGATTATCAGAGCTGGCTCTTTGAAACATCTGCCAGCCCGAAAGCCGCTGAGATGCGGATGAAAAACGTCGATCAGCTGTTCAGCTGGATGGCTGAAATGCTGGAAGGGGATGATCTCAACGAGCCGATGACGCTGGCTCAGGTGGTTACCCGCTTTACACTGCGCGACATGATGGAGCGCGGCGAGGAAGCAGAGGAGTTGGATCAGGTGCAGCTGATGACACTGCATGCCTCCAAAGGGCTGGAATTTCCGTATGTTTTCCTGGTGGGCATGGAAGAGGGGATTTTGCCGCATCAGTCCAGTATCGATGAGGATAACGTGGATGAAGAGCGGCGTCTGGCCTATGTGGGGATAACCCGCGCTCAGAAATCCCTCTTTTTTACCCTGTGCCGTGAGCGCCGCCAGTATGGTGAGCTGATCCGCCCCGAACCGAGCCGGTTTCTCTATGAACTGCCGCAGGATGATCTGCACTGGGATGACGGCAAAAAAGTGGTGAAAACCGCCGAAGAGAAACAACAGGCCGGGCTGCGCGGTGTGGCCGGGCTGAAGGCGATGCTGGCTAAGAAAAAGGAAGAAAACGGATGAGGGAATCACTCAGAGCAGAAACGATGATCCGGAATGACTGACGGAAGCCGGATCACGTTGAAAAGGCTCATAAAATTAAAGCCCTGATAGTGTCCGGAAACGGATAATCAGGGCTTATTATTTATCAGCCGAGAGTGGACGGCTTCTGTTCTTCCAGCATCAGTGACCACTGCACATAACTCTGCCACTGAATTTCCTGCTGTAATGCTTCCGCGCGCAGCGGATGCAATTGCTGCCAGCCGACCGGCAGTGTGATAATCAGCCCTTCCGCAGATGCCCGGATGCGCAGTGACGGCAGCGTGTCATCACGGCGGCGGCTGGCAAAAATAATCGCCAGACGCAGCAGACGACACAGGCAACCGGCTTCACGCGGTGTCAGCGCATTTTGCTGATTGAGAGAATGGATATCCAGCGGGCCGCTCTGATTGCGCAACAGCACCGCTAACAGGCGGCGTTGTGCCGGTGTGAAACCGGGTAAATCCAGATTACTGACCAGATAACCGGCATGTTCCGGGCCTTTGCGGAAATCAACACTCAGCCCGATTTCATGGATCAGAGAGGCGCTGCTGAGCAGTTCACGGCAGCGGATATCCAGCTGCCAGGCGGTCGCCACCTGCTGAAAAAAGTGATCCGCTAACTGACGGACACGTTTACCCTGGTCGGCATCTATCTGAAAACGCTTCTGAATATTTTTCAGTGTCCGGGTGCGGATGTCCTGCTCTACCGGCAATTCCAGCATGCCGTAGACCAGCCCTTCACGCAGTGCACCCCCGGCGAGTGTCATGCCGTCAATGCCGAGCGTTTCAAAAATCGCGATAAGAATGGCCAGCCCGCTCGGGAATACCAGTGCCCGTTCCAGCGTCAGCCCTTCAATCTCCAGCTCTTCCAGTTTGCCGCACTCAATCGCTTTGCGTTTGAGCTGCTGCAGTTTCGGCAGGGTGATTTGTTCATCCATGCCCTGGGCAATCATGATTTCCTGAAGTGCCTGGACAGTACCTGATGCGCCGACACACACCTGCCAGCCCTGCTCCAGAAGTGCGGGAGCAACCGGGGCGATAATATCGCGGGCAGCCTGTTCGGCACCGGCGAAATTCTCGGTGGTCAGGGAGCGATCGGTAAAATAGCGCTCCAGCCAGGTGACGCAGCCCATCTCCAGGCTGAACAGGGCGGTGGTCCGGGTGCCGCTGCCGGTCACCAGTTCGGTACTGCCGCCGCCGATATCGACCACCAGGCGTTTGTCTGACCCGCCGGTGGTGTGGGCAACGCCCTGATAAATCAGACGTGCTTCTTCCTCACCCCGGATAACTGTGACCGGATGACCGAGGATCTCCGCTGCTGTTTCCAGAAATTCACCGGCATTTCTGGCCAGGCGCAGGGTGGCTGTCGCCACCACGCGGATCTGGGAATCCGGGATATCCTGCAGATGTTCGGAAAACAGACGCAGACACTGCCAGCCGCGGGCCATCGCTGCCGGAGACAGGATATTCTCTTTATCCAGACCGGCCGCCAGACGAACCTTGCGTTTTATCCGTGACAGTACCTGAATACTGCCCGCAATCTCCCGTACCACCAGCATATGAAAGCTGTTGGAACCCAGATCGATGGCAGCATAAAGCGAGGACGATCTCAGCATGGCAGCCTTCAGCGTTTGGTGCGGTTATTGTTATGACGCGGCCCGTTGCTGCTGCGGCGCGGCATATTACGGCGGTTCTGACCACCCCCGGTGCGCGGCGGACGACGGCGGCGCTTCGGCACCGGCAGATCAGTCAGCAGTGCATCGCTGTTGTATTTACTGACCGGAATCGGATGGCCGGTATATTCTTCAATCGCAGGCAGGTTCAGTGCGTACTCTTCACAGGCCAGGCTGATGGAGTGACCACTTTCCCCGGCACGCCCGGTACGGCCGATACGGTGAACGTAATCTTCACAGTCATCCGGCAGATCATAGTTAAAGACGTGAGTTACTGACGGGATATGCAGACCACGGGCCGCAACATCCGTTGCCACCAGAATATCCAGATTACCGAGAGTGAAATCCTCGAGAATACGCAGACGTTTTTTCTGCGCCACATCGCCGGTCAGCAGGCCGACACGGTGGCCGTCAGCCGCCAGGTGTGCCCAGATATCTTCACAGCGGTGTTTGGTATTAGCGAAAATAATGCAGCGATCCGGCCACTCTTCTTCCAGAAGTGTCTGGAGAAGGCGCATTTTTTCTTCGTTGGACGGATAGAATAACTCTTCTTTGATCCGGTGACCGGTACGCTGTTCCGGTTCAATTTCAATGTATTCCGGGTTGTTCATCTGCTCAAATGCGAGCTCACGGACGCGGTAGGAAAGTGTCGCGGAGAACAGCAGGTTCATACGCTCGGCACATGGCGGCATATGGCGGAACAGCCAGCGGATATCTTTGATAAAGCCGAGATCGTACATACGGTCAGCTTCATCGAGAACGACAACCTGAATGGCGCTCAGGTCGAGACGGCCCTGTTTGGCGAAGTCGATTAAGCGCCCGGTGGTGCCGATAATCACATCGACGCCTTCATCCAGCACTTTGATTTGTTTGTCGTAGCCGTCACCGCCGTAAGCCAGGCCGGTTTTCAGCCCGGTAAGCTGAGACAGTGGTTCGGCGTCGGAATGGATCTGAACCGCGAGTTCGCGGGTCGGGGCCATAATCAGCGCACGCGGCTGATTGATTTTGCGGCCTTCCGGTGCCGGATGGGTAAGTAAATGATGAAACGTTGACGTCAGAAATGCCAGCGTCTTCCCTGTTCCTGTTTGTGCCTGTCCTGCAACATCCCGGCCGTTGATCGTCAGGGGAAGTGTCAGCGCCTGAATAGGCGTGCAGTTATAAAAGCCCTTAGAATCAAGCGCTTCTACCACTTTAGTATGCAAGGCGAAGTCAGAAAACTTCTTGTCTGTTAAATGTGTTTTGCTCATATTTAGGTAGAATATCAGTTTAATGTTGCGTTACGGAAGTCTATTCGCTGAAATAGGTAAATCCTATCATTAAATAATGGTAGACTAACCGGGTATCGTACAAATTTTGGAGTGGAACAATGAGCGATAAAATTATTCACCTGACTGATTCCGTTTTCGAACAAAGCGTATTAAAAGCAAACGGCCCTGTGCTCGTTGATTTTTGGGCAGCCTGGTGTGGCCCGTGTAAAATGATTGCCCCTATTCTAGACGAAATCGCCGACGAATATGCAGGGAAAATCACTATCGCAAAACTGAACATCGATGATAACCCGCAGACAGCGCCGCAATACGGCATCCGCGGTATCCCGACATTACTGCTGTTCAAAGACGGCGTGGTGAAGGCAACGCAGGTTGGTGCGGTATCCAAAACCCAGCTGAAAACCTTTATCGATAACAATATCTGATAGCCGGTTTCAGCATATGTCGTTAAGATGTCCTGCGGGAACGTGAATTAATCCTTGTTCACCCGCTGGACGTCTTCTCTGAAGCATGATAAGTTAGCGCCAGCTGATCAGGTATCGCTGAAGCTCCTCAGACAGCATAGCATACTGACAACTCTGTAGTGTCTGAAAGTCTGTTATCTCCGGATACATCAAGGTATCCGATATCCCGGTCCCGGTGTCCGGTTATCCCTCGGAGATAAATCTAATTTGCGGGAATGTCACCCAATTTGTTCTCCCAAATAGGATGTGCATCACATCTTGCCCTGTGCCGGGTGTTCACAGTCAGCCTTGCAGACGATTACCTGGAAATGCAAAAATATTCGTATTAACAGTGAAAATCGGTTTTGTAAAAAATTAACCTGGTAACGATAACGTTACCGTATTATTCACGTTCATAATTCGAGATACACCCCGAGTCAAAGAACCCACCATTATGAATCTTACCGAATTAAAGAATACGCCGGTATCAGAGCTGATTACTCTTGGCGAAAATATGGGGCTGGAAAACCTGGCCCGCATGAGAAAACAGGACATCATCTTCTCTATCCTCAAGCAGCACGCGAAGAGCGGCGAGGATATTTTCGGTGACGGTGTGCTGGAAATATTGCAGGACGGCTTTGGTTTCCTCCGCTCTGCTGACAGTTCATACCTCGCAGGTCCTGATGATATCTACGTTTCTCCCAGCCAAATCCGCCGTTTTAACCTCCGTACCGGTGATACCATTTCAGGTAAAATCCGTCCGCCGAAAGAAGGTGAGCGCTATTTTGCCCTGCTGAAAGTTAACGAAGTTAACTTTGACAAACCTGAAAACGCCCGCAGTAAAATCCTGTTTGAAAACTTAACTCCACTGCACGCAAACCGTCGTCTGCGTATGGAGCGCGGTAATGGTTCAACAGAAGATTTAACCGCCCGTGTTCTTGATCTGGCTGCTCCTATCGGCCGTGGTCAGCGTGGTCTGATTGTGGCACCGCCGAAAGCCGGTAAAACCATGCTGCTGCAGAATATCGCGGCCAATATCGCACATAACTACCCTGACTGTGTGCTGATGGTTCTGCTGATTGACGAACGTCCGGAAGAAGTGACCGAGATGCAGCGTCTGGTCAAAGGTGAAGTTATCGCATCCACCTTTGATGAACCAGCTGCGCGTCACGTTCAGGTCGCGGAAATGGTTATCGAGAAAGCCAAACGCCTGGTTGAGCATAAAAAAGATGTCATCATCCTGCTCGACTCCATTACCCGTCTGGCCCGTGCCTATAACACCGTGGTTCCGTCCTCCGGTAAAGTACTGACCGGTGGTGTGGATGCTAACGCCCTGCATCGTCCTAAGCGTTTCTTCGGTGCTGCGCGTAACGTGGAAGAGGGCGGAAGCCTGACTATCATCGCAACGGCGCTGGTTGATACCGGGTCGAAGATGGATGAAGTTATCTACGAAGAGTTTAAAGGTACAGGTAACATGGAATTACACTTGTCCCGTAAGATTGCAGAAAAACGTGTCTTCCCGGCGATTGATTACAACCGTTCCGGTACACGTAAAGAAGAGCTGCTGACCACTCAGGACGAACTGCAGAAAATGTGGATCCTGCGCAAAATTATCCATCCGATGGGTGAGATTGATGCGATGGAGTTCCTGATTAACAAACTCGCGATGACGAAGACCAACGAAGAGTTCTTCGACTTCATGAAACGCTCGTAGCTTTTTGACGACACTTTATAACTAACGCCGCATGCATTGTGGCGTTTTTTTTTACCGATTATGTCAGAAACCCCTGTGCGGCAGGGCATGGTATGTTTCTTGCATATATTATTTTGCCCGGTAATGGCAGGTTCTGCACGGTGATATCGGCCGGCAGGGATAATAAAAATATCAGAAAGGGTTGTTGTGAATCTCACTATGTTAACTGAACTCCTAATCATATTTGTGTTCGCCACAGCGACGGTCTTTGTTGCCCGTAAGGCTGGCGTCGCTGTCGGTTTGGTGGATAAACCCAATTACCGCAAAAAGCATCAGGGACTGGTCCCGCTGGTCGGCGGAATATCTATTTTTATCAGTGTCTGCTTTGCTTTCCTCATCAGTGATGAGTTTATTGCGCATAAATTTATTTATCTCGGGTGCGCCGGTGCACTGGTGCTGGTCGGGGCGCTCGATGACCGGTTTGACCTCAGTGTGAAACTGCGGGCCGGTGTTCAGGCAGTGGTTGCTATCATTATGATGGTGTTTGCCAACCTGAAAATCGACAGCCTGGGGCATGCATTCGGGCCGTGGGAACTGACACTCGGGCCGTTCAGCTATGTGCTGACACTGTTTGCGGTATGGGGCGCGGTGAATGCGTTCAATATGGTGGATGGTATCGACGGGCTGCTCGGCGGGCTTTCCTGTGTCTCTTTCGGCGCATTGGGGATCCTGTTTGCCCTGAGCGGTAACAGTGGCCTGGCATTCTGGTGCTTTACCTTTATCGCTGCCATTCTGCCGTATATTTGCTTTAACCTCGGGCTGTTCGGCCGCCGCTTTAAAGTGTTTATGGGGGATGCGGGCAGTACGCTGATCGGATTCACCATTATCTGGCTGCTGACATCGGCCTCACAGGGCGGAGAGCCGCATGCAATTAATGCAGTGACCGCACTGTGGATTATCGCCATTCCGCTGATGGACATGGTAGCGATTATGTACCGCCGTCTGCGCAAAGGGATGAGCCCGTTTTCACCGGATCGCCAGCATATTCATCATCTGATTATGCGTTCCGGGTTTACGTCCCGTGAATCCTTTGTGGTGATAACCCTTGCTGCGGCAGTATTAGCGGCCATTGGTATTGCCGGACAGGTCCTCAGCTTTGTCCCTGAGTGGGTGATGCTGGCACTGTTCTTGCTTGCTTTCATTATGTACGGCTACTGCATAAAACGCGCCTGGAAAGTTGCCCGTTTTATCAAACGCCACAGACGCCGCGTGCGTCGCAAATCGGTCACACACTAAATTTTTAACCACAGAGGCACATGTTGATATGCGTTCAGAAAATACTCCGGACCCGCAACAAACGCAGTATGACCAGGAATTAGATATCCGCGCGTTATTTATGTCGTTATGGCGCGGAAAATTATGGATAGCCGGGATGGCGGTTGTGTTTGCGCTGGTTGCATTGGGTGCCAGTTATTTTATGCAGCAGAAGTGGAATTCCACGGCGATCACTGATTATCCGACCGTTAATAATTTAGGCGGATATTATTCCCAGCAGCAATTTATGCGTAATCTGGACACGCATCTGAATGCCGCTCAGGAATCTTCAGCACTGCTGCCGATCCCGAATGAGGCCTACCAGGAATTTATTACCCAGGCGGCATCTTATGATACCCGCCGTGATTTCTGGTTACAGACGGATTACTACAAGTCCCGCATGGAAAATGATGCCAAAGCAGATGCGGCACTGCTGGACGAAATGATCAATAACATCACGCTGACCCCGCGTGATGATACGAAGAAACTGGTGAATGACACGCTGACGCTGACAGCGGAATCTGCAGCGGACTCCGCGAAACTGCTGAGTCAGTATGTGGATTTTGCCAACGCGCGTGCGGCTCAGAATCTTAACGATGAGCTGAAAGGGGCGTGGGCAACGCGGTCACAGTCACTGAAAGCACTGGTCAAACGCCAGAAGATGGTGGCGGAATCACTGTATCAGCGTGAAACCGGACAGCTGAAAAATGCTATCGCGGCTGCACAGAAACAGGGGATCAGCCGCAGCCGGACAGATGTGCCTGCGGAAGAACTGCCGTCCTCCCAGCTGTTCCTGTTAGGTACGCCGATGTTACAGGCGCGTCTGGAGACACTGGAAGCCGCCGGACCGGAGTTTGACAAAGATTACGAGCAGAACATTGCCATGCTGTCGACGCTGAATGTCGGTCCCGCGCTGGAAGATAACTTCCGTGCCTACCGCTATCTGCGGACACCGGATGAGCCGGTAAAACGCGACAGCCCGCGCCGTGCCTTCATGATGATTATGTGGGGCTTTATCGGTGCTCTGACCGGTGCCGGTGTGGCGCTGGTCCGCCGCCGTCCGTAACGGTTGCGGCAGAATAACCGGCCGGGGCGTTGTTCCCGGCCTGTTTTAAGGCGGGTAACCGCCACCGGCCGGAAAGCCGGATATCATATAAAATAAAAGAGACTCTCAGTGAAAGTATTGACTGTATTTGGTACCCGCCCGGAAGCTATCAAAATGGCTCCGCTGGTACATGCGCTGGCAGCGGATCAGGCTTTTGAGGCAAAAGTCTGTGTGACCGCGCAGCATCGTGAAATGCTGGATCAGGTATTACACCTTTTTGAGATCACACCGGATTATGATCTCAATATTATGCGCCCGGGACAGGATTTAACTGATATTACCTGTCGTATTCTTGAGGGTTTGAAGCCGGTTCTGGCCGACTTTAAACCGGATGTCGTTCTGGTTCACGGCGATACCGCAACCACCATGGCAACGAGCCTGGCGGCGTTCTACCAGCGTATCCCTGTCGGTCATGTGGAAGCCGGTCTGCGCACCGGAAACCTGTACTCACCGTGGCCGGAAGAAGCCAACCGCAAAATTGCCGGACACCTGGCGATGTACCATTTTGCGCCGACACAAAATTCACGCGAAAACCTGCTGCGTGAAGGTATCCGCGACAATCATATTTTCGTCACCGGCAATACGGTGATTGATGCGCTGCTCGCAGTCCGTGACCGCATCATGCAGGACAAAGCCCTGCTGGCGCAGCTGGATGCACAGTATCCGTTTATCGACAGCAGCAAAAAAATGATTCTGGTCACCGGGCACCGTCGTGAGAGTTTCGGCGGCGGGTTTGAGCGGATTTGTCACGCGCTGGCGGAGATTGCCACGACCCATCCGGAAGTCCAGATTGTCTACCCGGTTCACCTCAATCCGAATGTCAGTGAGCCGGTAAAACGGATCCTGCATGATATCAGCAATATTGTGCTGATCAGTCCGCAGGATTACCTTCCTTTTGTCTACCTTATGAACCATGCTTATATGATCCTGACCGACTCAGGCGGCATTCAGGAAGAAGCACCGTCATTAGGTAAACCGGTTCTGGTGATGCGTGATACCACCGAACGTCCGGAGGCGATTGACGCCGGGACTGTTCGTCTGGTCGGCACTGAAACCGGCACTATCGTTCGTGAAGTAACGCGATTGCTGACCAATCCGGCGGCTTATCATGAGATGAGCCGTTCACATAACCCTTACGGGGACGGAAAAGCGTGCCAGCGTATTCTTGAAGCATTGAAAAACAATCAGGTGACATTATGAGTTTTGAAACTATTTCTGTTGTCGGTCTGGGTTATATCGGTTTACCAACAGCGGCAGCTTTTGCCTCCCGTCAGAAGAAAGTGGTTGGTGTGGATGTGAACCAGCATGCGGTTGATACCATTAACCGTGGTGAAATTCATATTGTGGAGCCGGACCTGGGCGCGGTTGTGAAAACAGCTGTGGAAGGCGGTTTCCTGAAAGCCTTCACCAAACCTCAGCCTGCTGATGCGTTCCTGATTGCCGTACCGACACCGTTTAAAGGTGATCATGAGCCGGACCTGGCCTTTGTGCAGTCTGCGGCGGAATCTATTGCCCCGGTACTGAAAAAAGGTGACCTGATTATTCTCGAATCCACCTCGCCGGTCGGTGCGACTGAGCAGATGGCTGAGTGGCTGGCAGCGGCACGTCCTGATCTGACTTTCCCGCAGCAGGCGGGTGAAGAATCGGATATCGATATCGCCTACTGCCCTGAGCGTGTGCTGCCGGGCCAGGTGATGGTCGAACTGATTAAAAACGACCGTGTGGTTGGCGGGATGACACCAAAATCCTCAAAACGCGCCAGTGAACTCTATTATATCTTCCTGGAAGGTGAGTGTGTCATCACTAATGCACGTACGGCTGAGATGTGCAAACTGACCGAAAACAGCTTCCGCGATGTGAACATTGCGTTTGCGAATGAATTATCACTGATTTGTGCTGACCAGGGCATTAATGTCTGGGAACTGATCAGCCTGGCAAACCGCCATCCGCGTGTGAATATCCTGCAGCCGGGTCCGGGTGTCGGCGGCCACTGTATCGCAGTTGACCCGTGGTTCATCGTGGCGCAGAACCCGAAACAGGCCCGTCTGATCCACACTGCGCGTCTGGTTAACGACGGCAAACCATTGTGGGTTATTGATCAGGTAAAACAAGCAGTTGCTGATTGCCTGACTGAAACCGGCAAACGTGCCAATGAAGTGACGATTGCCTGCTTTGGCCTGGCATTCAAACCAAATATCGACGATCTGCGTGAAAGCCCGGCGGTTCAGGTCACCAAAATGGTGGCAGAGTGGCATGCAGGGAAAACTCTGGCGGTTGAGCCGAATGTTCATGAACTGCCGGGCAAACTGAAAGGTCTGACAGAGCTGGTCTCCATCGAAAAAGCGATTACTGACGCGGATATTATTCTGCTGCTGGTCGATCACACGCCGTTCAGAGGCATTCCGGGCAGCCAGATCCCGCAGAAATGGATCATCGATACCAAAGGAGTATGGCGTTGAAACGTATTTTAGTGACAGGCGGAGCCGGTTTTATCGGCTCTGCGGTTGTTCGTCATATTATCCGTGATACTGCTGACAGTGTGGTGGTGGTGGATAAACTGACCTACGCCGGTAACCTCGAATCACTGGCACCGGTGGCGGCTGACCCGCGCTATGCCTTTGAACAGGTAGATATCTGTGACCGCGCGGCGCTTGACCGCGTGTTCGCTCAGTATCAGCCGGATGCAGTGATGCATCTGGCGGCGGAAAGTCATGTTGATCGCTCCATCGACGGCCCGGCGGCGTTTATCGAAACCAACATTGTGGGCACTTACACACTGCTGGAAGCTGCGCGCCATTACTGGACGGCACTGGATGCGGAGAAAAAATCCGCATTCCGTTTCCACCATATTTCCACCGACGAAGTTTACGGTGACCTCGAAGGGCCTGACGGCTTTTTCACAGAAACCACACCGTATGCACCGAGCAGCCCGTACTCTGCCTCCAAAGCCTCCAGTGACCATCTGGTACGCGCCTGGCAGCGGACTTACGGCTTCCCGTCTGTGATCACCAATTGCTCAAATAACTACGGGCCGTACCACTTCCCGGAAAAACTGATCCCGCTGGTGATTCTCAATGCGATTTCCGGCAAACCACTGCCGGTTTACGGTAAAGGTGAGCAGATCCGCGACTGGCTGTTTGTCGATGACCATGCCCGCGCCCTGTATACCGTGGTGACACAGGCAAATATCGGTGAAACCTACAATATCGGCGGCCATAACGAGCGCAAAAATATTCAGGTGGTGGAAACTATCTGTGAGCTGCTCGAAGAGCTGCATCCGCAGAAGCCGGCCGGTGTCGCGCAATACCGTGACCTTATCACCTATGTGACAGACCGCCCGGGCCATGATCTGCGTTATGCGATTGATGCGGACAAAATTGAGCGCGACCTGGGCTGGCGCCCGCAGGAAACGTTTGAGTCCGGTATCCGCAAAACTGTGGAATGGTATCTGAATAATGAAACCTGGTGGCGCCGGGTGCAGGACGGCTCGTATGCCGGACAGCGTCTGGGACTGGGTCAGGATAAGTAAGAGGCTGGTATGAAAGGAATTATTCTGGCGGGCGGCTCCGGAACCCGGTTGCACCCGATCACCCGCGGGGTGTCAAAACAGCTGCTGCCGATTTACGACAAGCCGATGATCTACTATCCGCTGTCCGTGCTGATGCTGGCCGGGATCCGCGAAGTCCTGATCATCTCAACACCGGAAGATCTGCCGTCATTCCGCCGTCTGCTGGGGAATGGTGATCAGTTCGGCATCTCTCTGAGCTATGCGGAACAGCCGTCGCCGGACGGCCTGGCACAGGCCTTTATCATCGGTGAGGAATTTATCGGTGATGACAGCTGCAGCCTGGTGCTGGGCGATAATATTTTCTTCGGCCATGCATTCAGCCCGAAACTGAAAAGTGTCGCAGCCCGGACGCAGGGCGCGACTGTTTTCGGCTACCAGGTGATGGACCCGGAACGTTTCGGGGTGGTGGAATTTGATGATGAATTCCGCGCGCTGTCGATTGAGGAAAAACCGGTTCATCCGAAATCCAACTGGGCGGTTACCGGGTTGTATTTCTATGATAATCAGGTGGTTGATATCGCGAAGCAGGTGAAACCGTCTGAGCGCGGCGAACTGGAAATCACCAGTATCAACCAGATGTATCTGGAGCGCGGCGAACTGAATGTTGAGCTGCTCGGCCGTGGTTTTGCCTGGCTGGACACCGGTACTCACGACAGTCTGATTGAAGCCAGCACCTTTGTACAGACGGTTGAAAAACGTCAGGGCTTTAAAATTGCCTGTCTGGAAGAGATTGCCTGGCGCAACGGCTGGCTGAATGACGAACAGGTGGCAGAATCCGCCCGTCAGCTGGCGAAGACCGGTTATGGTCAGTATCTGAAGAATTTACTCCATGTCCGTCCGCGCCAGTATTGAGCATCTCGCCTGGGAAAGTGACTTTTTTGCCCTGAAAACGGCAAAACTGGCATTTTCCCCGGACGCAGCACCACTGTCTGCGGCAGATTTCGCGCCGTATGAGCTGGTGCAGGCCAAAATCAGTGCCGGGGATAACGCGGCACTGGACGGTTTATCGGCACTCGGCTTTTCCCTCGCAGAAAGTGAGGTGGATTTTGCATTGTCACTCAGGAGTGGCACAGAAAATGCAATGTCTGACAGTACACTCTGTTATGCGGATGAAACGGATATCCCGGTGATAAAACAGGCGGCGGCACAGGTTTTCAGCCAGAGCCGTTTCCGTGCGCCGTGGTACCGGCCGGATGACAGTGCCCGCTTTTATGCGGTGTGGGCGGAAAAAGCGGTACGCGGGACATTCGATAAAGATTGTCTGCTCATCCGCAATAAAAACAATGAGATTGCCGGGTTTGTCACTCTCCGTCAGACAGATGAACACAGCGCCCGTATCGGGCTGCTGGCGGTACTGCCGGGCAATCAGGGTCAGGGTATCGGCCTGAAATTAATGTCGGCGGCGCAACAGTGGTGTGCAGAACATCACTGCCGGGTATTACGGGTGGCTACACAGCTCAGTAATATTGCGGCAATGCGCCTTTATACAAAAAGCGGTGGTGCGGTTGACAGCACTGCCTACTGGTTATACCGAGGATGCAATGATTCCATTTAATAAACCACCTGTAGTCGGCACTGAAGTTGAATATATGCAGCAGGCCATGAAAAGCGGCAAGCTGTGCGGTGACGGTTCGTTCACCAAAAAATGCGAAGAGTGGATGGAAAAACGGTTCGGCAGCGCCAAAGTCCTGCTGACCCCGTCCTGTACAGCCTCACTGGAAATGGCGGCAATTCTGCTGGATATCCAGCCGGGTGATGAAGTTATCATGCCGAGCTATACCTTCGTCTCCACCTCCAACGCCTTTGTGTTGCGTGGTGCAAAAGTGGTATTTGTTGATATCCGTCCGGACACCATGAACATCGATGAAACCAAGATCGAAGCGGCTATCACGGATAAAACCAAAGCGATTGTACCGGTGCATTATGCAGGCGTGGCCTGTGAAATGGACATCATCATGGCGCTGGCGAAGAAATATAACCTCTTTGTGGTGGAAGATGCCGCGCAGGGCGTGATGTCAACCTACAAAGGCCGCGCGCTGGGCTCTATCGGCCATATCGGTTGCTACAGCTTCCACGAAACCAAAAACTACTCCTCCGGCGGAGAGGGTGGTGCCACTCTGATTAACGATCCGGCGATGATTGGCCGTGCGGAAATCATCCGTGAGAAAGGCACCAACCGCAGCGAATTCTTCCGCGGACAGGTGGATAAATACACCTGGCGTGATATCGGCTCCAGCTATCTGATGTCTGACTTACAGGCCGCATACCTGTGGGCACAACTGGAAGAAGCGGAAAAAATCAACGAGCGCCGTCTGGCATTCTGGCAGATTTACTATGATGCCCTGACCCCGCTGGCACAGGATGGCCTGCTGACACTGCCGGTTGTTCCGGAAAATCTGGAGCAGAACGCGCACATGTTCTACATCAAACTGAAAGATGTGGCAGAGCGCACCGCATTCAGCGAGTACATGAAAGCCAATGACGTGCTGACCGTATTCCACTATGTGCCGCTGCACAGCTGCCCGGCGGGTATGGAGTTCGGCCGCTTCCACGGTGAGGATATCTTTACCACCCGTGAAAGCGAGCGTCTGGTGCGTCTGCCGATGTTCTACAACATGACAGAAGAAGAGCAGCAGCGCGTGATCCACCTGATTAAGGGCTTCTTCGCGTAGTATGTCCCTCGCTAAAGCCTCTGTCTGGACCGCCGGCTCCACCCTGATCAAAATCGGGGCGGGGCTGCTGGTCATTAAATTAATGGCTCTGACATTCGGCCCGGCCGGTATCGGCCAGGCACTGAACTTCCGCCAGCTGATTACGGTGCTGGGGGTATTGTCAGGTGCCGGTATTTTTAACGGCGTGACCAAATATATCGCCGAGCACCGTGATGATGCGGAAAAACGCCGGGCGGTATTAGGTACGTCCTCAACTCTGATTCTGGTGTTTTCGACACTGCTGGCGATTGTGTTTCTGCTGTTCAGCAGACCAATCAGCATGGCGCTGTTTGACGGCAATGATGCCTATCAGGATGTTGTTGCGGCGGTGGCCTTTATCCAGATGGGTATTGCTTACGCCAACTATTTTCTCGCGATTATCAAAGGATACCGGGATGCGGCCGGCAATGCGCTGGCGCTGATCGCGGGCAGTCTGATCGGTGTCACGGCGTATTATCTCTGCCAGCGCTGGTGGGGCTATGACGGTGCACTGGCCGGGCTGGCACTGGTGCCGGCGCTGATTATTATTCCGGCTTTTGCCATGCTGCTGCGCCGCCGCCATTTCCCGCTTTCTGAGCTGAAACCGGCCTGGGATCGGGCGATTGCATCCCATCTGGGGAAATTCACCCTGATGGCGCTGATGACGGCGGTCACACTGCCGGTGGCGTATATCATGATGCGGAACCTGCTGGCCTCCCGCTACAGCTGGGATGAGGTAGGGATATGGGGTGGCGTGACCAGTATTTCGGACGCTTACCTCCAGTTTATTACCGCGTCGTTTTCTGTCTATCTGCTGCCGACATTATCGCGGTTACAGGCAAAAAGTGATATCCGCCGTGAGATCATCAAATCACTGAAATTTGTGTTACCGGCGGTGGCTGCGGCCAGTTTTATGGTCTGGCTGCTGCGTGATTTTGCTATCTGGCTGCTGTTCACGGATAAATTTACCGGTATGCGCGACCTGTTTGCCTGGCAGCTGGTCGGTGATGTCCTGAAAGTGGGTGCTTACGTTTTCGGTTATCTGGTGATTGCCAAGGCCGCACTGCGGTTTTATATCCTCACGGAAGTGACCCAGTTTGCTTTACTGACGCTGTCCGCGTACTGGCTGATTCCGGCACACGGTGCCGTCGGCGCGGCACAGGCCTATATGCTGACATATATTATCTACTTCCTTTTGTGTTGTAGCGTATTTCTGATCTATTGCAGGCGAGCATGACAACTTTAATTCACGTTTTAGGATCTGATATCCCGCATCATAACCAGACCGTGCTGCGCTTCTTCAATGATGTGCTGGCACCGCAGCTGCCGCGTGAGGAAATGCCTGAATTTATGGTTGTTTCCACTGCCGGGCAGCTTCTGGCGCAATATCCCAACCTGGAACTGGATGTCTGGCCGGATAAAAAAAGCCTGGCGAATGCCGTCACAGCGAAAGCAAAACGTGACCGGCAGTGCCGCTTTTTCTTCCATGGTCAGTTTAATGCCCTGATCTGGCTGGCATTATTATCAGGAAAAATTAAACGTCATCAGTTTTACTGGCATATCTGGGGCGCGGATTTGTATGAGGATTCCCGTCAGCTGAAATTCAGACTGTTTTATCATCTGCGCCGGCTGGCGCAGAAGCGGGTCGGTCATGTATTCGGCACGCGCGGCGATTTAAACTATTTTGCTCAGTTTTGCCCGAAGATCCCGGCTGACCTGCTCTATTTCCCGACGCGGATGGATCCCTCTCTGACGGTTTTAACGCCGCCTGAGCCGCGTGGTGACGATAATATGATGATCCTGCTGGGTAACTCGGGTGACCGTTCAAACCGCCATAAAGAGGCGCTGACGCGCATTCATGAGCAATTCGGGAAGAAGGTGAAAATCATTATCCCGATGGGCTATCCGGAAAACAACGGGGACTATATTGCGGAAGTGGATGCTTTCGCGCAGCAGCTGTTCCCTCAGCAGCAGGCGGAGATCCTGAAAGACAAGATGGATTTTGATATCTATCTGAATCTGCTGAAACAATGTGACCTCGGCTACTTTATTTTTAACCGCCAGCAGGGGATCGGCACACTGTGTCTGCTGATCCAGTTCGGTATTCCGTTTGTGATAAGCCGTCAGAACCCGTTCTGGCAGGATATGACCGAGCAGCAGGTGCCGGTTCTGTTTTACGGTGATGACGTGACGCCGGACGTGGTGGCACAGGCGAGGGAACAGCTGTTCGCCCTCGACCGTGAAAAAATTGCCTTCTTCAGCCCGAACTTTGTGCAGGGCTGGGAGCAGGCACTGGCCGCTGCGCAGGAGACACAGGCATGAGTCAGTTTGATTTCATCGGGCTGTTTGCCGTCTGGTTTATCTCGCTGGCCTTTATTCTGCTGCTGACCTACCGTGAATTCCGCCGGGTCCGCTTCAGTTTTAATATCTTTTTCTCCATGCTCTATCTGCTGACCTTCTTTTTCGGCTTCCCGTTTACCTTTGCGCTGGTGTTCCAGTTTGATGTGCAGGTGGTGCCGCCGTCCGCGCTGTTGCAGGCGCTGCTGGCGTCAGTCAGTTTCTATGCTATTTATTATGTGGCGTATAAAACCCGGCTGCGCAGACCTGACGCGGTTTACAGCGGTACGCCGCTGTTTTCCATGAACAAAACAGAAACCCGGCTCACCTGGCTGCTGCTGGCGGCGATTGCCGTCGCGACTGCCGGTATTTTCTTTATGGAAAACGGGCTGCTGCTGTTTAAACTGAAAACCTACAGTCAGATTTTCTCGAGCCAGGTCACCGGCGTGGCGTTAAAGCGCTTTTTCTACTTCTTTATCCCGGCGATGCTGGTGGTGTTCTTCCTGAAACCCACATTCCAGCGCTGGATTTTCTTCCTGATCACCACGGTGGCGTTCGGGATTATGACCTATGTGATTGTCGGCGGTACCCGCGCCAACATCATTATCGCGTTTGCGCTGTTCCTGTTTATCGGCATTGTGCGCGGCTGGATTTCGCTGTGGATGCTGGTCAGCGCCGGGGTCTTCGGCGTGGTGGGGATGTTCTGGCTGGCACTCAAACGCTACAGCCTGGATGTCAGCGGGGCAGAGGCGTTTTACACGTTCCTCTATCTGACCCGCGATACCTTCTCGCCGTGGGAAAACCTCGGCCTGCTGCTGAATAATTACGACAAAATTGAGTTCCAGGGGCTGGCGCCGATTATCCGTGACTTCTATGTATTTATCCCGTCCTGGCTGTGGCCGGACCGGCCGGATACCGTACTGAATGCGGCAAACTATTTTACCTGGGAAGTGCTGAACAACCATTCCGGGCTGGCGATATCCCCGACCCTGATCGGCTCGCTGGTGGTGATGGGCGGCTTCTGGTTTATTCCGCTCGGTGCGGTGGTGGTCGGGCTGATAATCAAATGGTTCGACTGGCTGTATGAGCTGGGCAAACGGGAGACAAACCGTTACAAAGCGGCCATTCTGCATGCATTTTGTTTCGGCGCGATATTTAACATGATTGTGCTGGCCCGCGAAGGAATGGACTCATTCGTTTCCCGCGTGGTGTTTTTCTGTCTTATTTTCGGCTTTTGTCTGGTGGTGGCGAAATTACTGTACTGGCTGTTCGAAACGGCCGGACTTATCCGCCATTATGTGATTTCAAAGGGCAAACGCACCCGTCTTTCATCGTAAGGAATTAGCATGGAACCGTTATCTTCTGATGCCGGCAGCGCGGAAACTATCCCGCAGTATTCTATCCGTAACCACCCGATTCAGGGTTTCCGGAATCAGGCACATTTTCTGGATTATCTGTTTAAGGACGGACAGATCAGAACCGGTACACTGGTGGCCATTAATGCTGAAAAAGTCATGACCGCCGAACAGGATGAGGCGCTGCACACACTGCTGAGCAACGCGGAATATCTGTATGCGGACGGGATCAGCATTGTTCGTGCTATCCGCCGCAAATACCCGCAGGCGGATGTCTCGCGGATTGCCGGGGCGGATTTGTGGGAAGGGCTGATGGAACGCGCCGGGCAGGAAAACACGCCGGTGTTTCTGGTCGGCGGCAAGCCGGAAGTGCTGGCGGAAACCGAAGCCAAACTGAAAGCACAGTGGAATATCAATCTGGCGGGCACGCAGGACGGTTATTTCACCGCAGAACAGCGCGATGCCCTGTTTGAGCGCATCCGCGACAGCGGCGCAAAAATTGTGACAGTGGCAATGGGCTCGCCGAAACAGGAAATCTTTATGCGCGACTGCCGTAAAATCCACCCGGATGCCCTGTATATGGGCGTGGGCGGTACTTACGACGTCTTTACCGGTCATGTGAAGCGTGCGCCGAAGGTGTGGCAGAACATGGGACTGGAGTGGCTCTACCGCCTGTTATCACAACCGACCCGCTTCTGCCGTCAGTTAAAACTGCTGAAATTTCTGGGTTATTACTACGGTAATAAATTATAACTGCCCCTGTCCGGGCGGCTTTTTGCGGGAAAATGCTCTCTTTATCAGCAAAGCGGGCAAAGACTGAGCAAACAATACATTTGTGAAAAAAAGCACTGGACAGACGGATGAGAAATCCGTACTATCCTCTCCCGCAACGGCGCAAAGCGCCCGTAGCTCAGCTGGATAGAGCGCTGCCCTCCGGAGGCAGAGGTCTCAGGTTCGAATCCTGTCGGGCGCGCCATTATGCGTGTAAGAGTTACGGTATAGTATTTCGTTGTTGTAAGTAGTAAAATGTTGCGATGTTATGGTGGCTATAGCTCAGTTGGTAGAGCCCTGGATTGTGATTCCAGTCGTCGTGGGTTCGAGTCCCATTAGCCACCCCATTTAATAACATGTAACATGACTGTAGTGATGAACCTGCGAGGGTGGCGGAATTGGTAGACGCGCTAGCTTCAGGTGTTAGTGTTCTTACGGACGTGGGGGTTCAAGTCCCCCCCTTCGCACCATCATCATGAAAAGTCAGCCTTTCGGCGAGTAGCGCAGCTTGGTAGCGCAACTGGTTTGGGACCAGTGGGTCGTAGGTTCGAATCCTATCTCGCCGACCATATTCAGAGAAAACCCCGCTTACAGCGGGGTTTTTTCGTTTCTGCGGTTTCTGTTTTTTCCTGTCCTGCTTTTCTTCCGGCTGTCGTTCCGCAGCTGATTTTTGTTTCTTTTGTGCTGATGCTAATGTGGTGTTCAGGCAGACAAAAGCACACGCGTTTTCCGTAAAACCGCCGCTATTGGTGGTATCTGACAATTTCGATATAAATCATTATGTTATGATTATTGTATAGATCCGGCGACAACGGGCATAATGCATGTCGCCAAAATGAGACATTTAATCTATTGATATATAACGATTTAAATAATGCTGTCAGAAAACGTCGCAAAACAGAGACACTGCGGACAGATTTGCATCAGTGATTGATAAGCAGAAGGCAGGATAAAAAAAATAAACCCACGGGAACCGTGGGAGATCGAGAAGGCGTAAAAGTTGGCACGTCTTGTGCATTACATCAGGGTGTAGATGCTCATCTCATTTCTTATGTTTGCGTAAGCTTCATAAACCCGGAGATGACGCAGAGCTAAATTCGGTGCCTATTGTCCGGGTTATCGATGTAAAAGATCCCGAAATCTTTACATCACCAACAGGACGTAACGTTGAGTGAGGCACCATCCGTCTGTAGACCTGATTGTATTTTATACACCTATCGTTTCGCGATAGGTGTTTTTTTATGTCTCATTCTTGCCATCAATAATGTATTCCGTCAATCCCTTTTAATGATGTTCCGGCATAAAAAAAGCCAATCCGGCAGGATTGGCTCTGTGTGATAAAAAAGAATCCGCCTGTGCTTATTCGCGGGGCGTTTTTTCATCCGGTAACGTCAGGGTATTGAGCAGGGCATTACGGCGGATCATGGCAGATTCCTCATACTTTTTCTGCTTATCCAGCACATCGGCCAGCCAGGCGGCATCATGCGTGTCCTGACGGGCGCTCAGGGCAGATTTAAAGTATTTCTCCGCATCTTCCCAGCGTGTTTCCTGCATGGCTAACTGCCCGAGGGTACTGTTGAGCAGCGGCTGATCCGCATCTTCCTTCTGCATCTGGTTCAGCACCTTGCGGATGGCTTTCGGATTGTCTGTCCGGATCTGCGGCAGCAGCATCAGCAGGCGCTGATCTTTCTGACGCTTCAGTCCGTCGAGCACCACCGCTTCTGCATCCGCCATATCATCACCGGCGATAAAGTGCTGCGCGGCCGCCACGGCCATCTCCGGATTGTGGCGCAGATGGCGGCTGAGATTTTTCCACCAGTGACGCAGGGCATCGCTGCCGTCCTGATCCGCAACCTGCTGCATCATACCGAGCCAGGCACGGATTTCAGTCTGTTCGACCTGCTCATCCGTAAATTCGCCGGATTTTTTCATCTGCGGCAGAATGGCGATCAGGGATTTCCAGGCACCGGAGCGCGCATACACCTGTTCCGCCAGGCGAAGTACTTCCGGATGGCGCGGTGCGACTTCCAGCAGATTGTCGATAGCGGTTCTTGCCGCCGGAATTTCATCGCGGCTCAGCAGAATACGGGCGCGGGTGATATCCACCGGTAGCTGATGGCGCCCGGCCAGCTCGGAAGCCCGCTCCAGATACTGATTGGCGCGGAGATTATCGCTGCGCTGCTGTGCTGCTTCCGCTGCCAGCAGATAGTTGACCAGCGGTTGCTCGGCATTATCTGCACTGCGGCTCAGTAATTTTTCCACCTGACGGAAATCCCCTTCCGCCAGTTTGAGCAGCGCATCGTTGGTCAGCGCACGGGCGCGGTTGCGTTTATGACCGCCAAACCAGCCGAGGGTGCGGGAGCTGCCGCTTTTCAGACGACGCCAGCACCAGCCCAGCAGCATCAGAACCGCCTGAAGTACCAGGAAGATGATGATCAGGCCGGTGACACTGGTTTCAATATCAAAATTATTGGTCTGGATCAGGACATAACCCTGATGTCCGGCCATCAGCGGGCCGACAATAATCCCGGCAATCAGGATAAGAAACAGAATAAAGACTTTAAACATCTGTTATCCCTCCTGTTGCGGTGCGGCTTCCGGCTGTGCCGGTGCAGCAGCAGGTGTTTCCTGCGGTGCCTCAGCCGGTGCCGGCGGCGGGGTTTCATCGTTGAGCAGGCGGCGGATGCGGGTCTGTACCAGTTTATCCAGCAGCGGCTGGCTGGTCAGGCTGTCCGGCGCACTCATTGAGATCGGCTGGGCGGCCAGCGCATCCACTTCGGCCAGGAAGGCGGCGTTGGTCGGATCGCTGTCAGAGAAATAGGCACGGACCCAGGTGGAGACCGCATCCAGTGACTGTTTGTAGCTCTCTTCCTGGTGACGCGGCACCGCCTGAGCAGCGATCAGCAACTGGGCGCGGATATTCTCACGGACATAAATGTCCTGATTCGGTGCCAGCAGCGGAGCAGAGGTGTTGTCACGGCGGCGGATAGTGATGAAATCACTCATAAACCCTTTCCAGCTTTTGGTCAGGTTAGTGCGCCAGTCCGCAACGGAGGAGGTCAGCCCTTCACTGTCACTGCTGTCCATCGGCGCGCCGTCACGGCTGCCGTCATCCAGACGCAGATTATCCACCTGACCGGCAAGCTGGTTCAGGCGCAGGATCGTGCCGTCAAAATCGATCTGACTGACGGCGGAGAGTGCCGTAATGTCATTACGCAGCGCGGTGCGCACATCCAGCAGACCCGGATCATTCATTTCGGCGAGGCTGGCATCGGCATTTTTCAGCAGTACCATCGCGGTGACCACATCCTGGTCATTCCACAGTTTGCGCTCTGCCATTTTGACCAGGAAATCCGCCTGGGCCAGCAGCCAGCTTTTCACATCGGTACTGGACAGCGCGGTGACACGGCTGCGCAGTAAATCCAGCTCGTGTTTCAGAGCCTCTTCCTGCTGCTGATGCTGTGTGCTGAGCGCAGACTGCTGCGCGATAAATTCCTGCATCTGTTTTTGTGTCTGCTGTTGTTCCTGCTGCAGCTGCGCCATCTGAGATTTCAGTTGTGCATTTTCCGCTTCCAGGTTTTTCGACAGGGTCTGAGTACCGGCCTGTGAGGCATACCAGACACCGCCGCCGATCAGCAGGATAACGGCCAGAGCGATAGCACCGCGCAGAAAGCCGGAGGGCTGTTCTTCCTCAGCGGCAGGCGGGGTTTTCCGTGGCTGCGGCGCTTCCGGTGCCGGTTTCGGCGCGGTATCAGCCGGTTTGCTGTCAGCCGCCGGTGTTTCCGCCGGTTTTTTATCAGACGCCGCTTTGTCAGTGACGTTTTTTGCGGTCGCTTTTTTCCCGGCAGTTGTGTCTTTTTTCTCTGCCTGCGGATCAGTACTGATTACGGCATCCTGTGTCTCAGGTACATCAGCCGATCCGGGTTTTTTTTCGTGTTCCGTCATTCGTGGCGTCCCATGTCTGTTCATTGAAGAGCCTGAAGTAAGGCTTCATTATCTGCACCGGCGGCGACATCAATATTCTGCCAGCCCAGTGATTGTGCGATAGCTGCCAGTCTGTCACTGACAACAATAATCCGGCATTGCAGCAGCCAGCCGAGGTGCGCGGCCGGTATCAGCTGCCGCAGCAGGTGCAGCATTTCGCCGCTGGTCACGACCAGCGTCTGAACCTGTTGCTGCTGCCACAACAGGGCGCATTCCCCGCCGTCGTAATTTACGGGTTCGCGGCGGTAACATTCACAGTAATCCACCACTGCGCCCCGTTCGCGCAATGTCTGTGCCAGATGCTCTCTGCCGCCGTTACCGCGCAGCAGAAGTGCGCGGCGGCCGGTCATATCCTGTAAGTCCGGCAGGGTCAGCAGATGTTCGCTGGTTTCCCCGCCGGGCATAAAGGCGGCGGGTAATCCGGTCAGTTGTTCAAAGCAGTTAGCGGTTGACTGACCAATCCCATAATAGCAAAGCTTATCAGACCACAGGTAATTCTGTTGAATAAGCTGTTCATTTGCGTGATAAACCGCATTCTTTGACAGCAGAAAAAGGGCATCTCCGGGAGAAAGTGCCTCTGTTTTGGCAATCAGCAGCGGCAGCTCATGTCCCGGGGAAATACGGATGAGCGGGGCAGAAAGGGCATCCTGCCCGCGTGAGCGCAGGGCGCTGACCAGGGCTTCACCGGCCGGTGAGGGACGGGTGACCAGGATGGTCATGCAGGCGTGTGCCCCTGATAGACTTCCGTCAGGATAGCCCGTGCGCCGTTATCCAGCAGTTCCTCTGCGAGAGAAACCCCGGCAGCAGCGGCATCCTGCGGGTCGCACAGGCGTTCACCGCGGACAATTTCACTGCCGTCCGGTGCGCCGACCAGCGCGCGCAGCCAGATTTTATCCCCCTGCCAGATAGCATAACTGCCGATAGGCACCTGACATCCCCCTTCCAGCCGGGTATTCATGGCGCGTTCAGCGCGGACACAGATATCGGTCTGCGCGTGATTCAGGGCGCTGAGTAAAGAGCGGGTGCGTTCATCATCCAGTCGGCACTCAATCCCGACCGCACCCTGACCGACAGCGGGAAGGGACTCTTCCGGCGGCAGCGCACAGCGGATGCGTTCATCCAGTTTCAGGCGCTTCAGCCCGGCAACCGCCAGGATAATCGCGTCATAGTCGCCGTTATCCAGTTTGCCCAGCCGGGTGCCGACATTACCGCGCAGGTCACGGATCACCAGATCAGGGCGGCGTTCGCGCAGCTGGCACTGACGGCGCAGACTGGAGGTGCCGACGATACTGCCGGGCGGCAGGGCATCCACACTGTCATAATGGTTGGAAACAAAAGCATCGCGCGGGTCTTCCCGCTCACAGATAGTGACTAATCCCAGTCCGTCCGGGAAATCGACCGGGACATCCTTCATGGAGTGCACGGCGATATCCGCCCGGGTTTCCAGTAATGCCAGTTCCAGTTCTTTGACGAACAGCCCTTTGCCGCCGACTTTCGCCAGCGGTGTGTCGAGAATAATGTCACCTTTGGTGACCATCGGGACGAGCTCGACGTGCAGCTCGGGGTGGCGCAGTTCCAGTTCCTGTCTGACAAATTCGGCCTGCCACAGTGCAAGCGGGCTTTGACGGGTGGCAATACGCAGAGATTGAGTGGTCATGATAATTATCAGGGATCCTTGTCTTTTTATCCGGTGTTTTTTTATGTGAAACATAGCCGGAAAAATAAGAAAAACTGCCTTTGTTTTATCATTTTGCTGATAATTTTTCCAGTTACGTGACGAGACCTGCCCGGCAGATAACAACGAAAAAAGACGATCAGTGAATAAATAGTCTCAGGCGGGTGGCAGGAGTCTGTCAGTAAATAATTAAAACATATTTTAAATAATAAAAATATTTTGCAATTATAAAATTGTATTAATTAAATCGATTCAATTTAAATAACTATTTCATAGCATTATTAAAATAAATAAAAACGCCCTGAGTGAGTAAGCAGTATTACTTTTTCGGTTAAAAAGTGTACAAAAACAGAAACACACCGGTTTTCCCGAATATTTCCTTAGATTTTTTGTGTGTATCCCGGTGATTTTCAACGAAAATATATATTTTACAATTAGTTATCCGGCTAATAACAACTTTGAGTAATCGTGCCTTTTTTAGTGCGAAGCTTTACCCTTTGGCCCGAAGGTGTTAGATTGATCACGTTTCCGGCAATTTAACTTTGGTTCGATTCTTATCATTTTTCAGTATTACCTTATCAGTCTGTATTCATACACGTATAAAGCCGGGCATCAGGTCGTTTCCAGTTACATGAAATAACATCAGGCGAATCCTTTGTATCTTTATATTGAAACACTCAAGCAGCGTTTGGATGCAATAAATCAGCTCAGATCTGAGCGCGCGACCATCGGGATGAGTCGTGCGTTTAAAGACGTGTACAGTCTGCTGCCGGTACTGCTGCATCATCACCATCCGGATATGCCGGGCTATGTGCCGGGTAATGTGCCGCACGGTGTCTGTTTCTGGGCGTCCGATGATTACCAGTCACACTGGCTGGCGGAGTTTTCCCGTCAGCACGGAGAGTGTCTGCCGTGCAATGCCGGCGGCGAACTGCCGATTACCGGTATCTATTCCATGGGCAGCACCTCGTCTGTCGGCCAGAGCCACTCTTCTGATCTCGATATCTGGGTCTGTCATCAGTCCTGGCTTGATCACGATGAAAAACAGAACCTGCGCCGCAAATGCACACTGATTGAAGAGTGGGCAGCCGCAAAAGGTATCGATGTCACTTTCTTCCTGATCGATGAAAACCGTTTCCGCCACAATGCCAGCGGCAGCCTCAACGGTGAGGACTGCGGCTCGACCCAGCATATTTTACTGCTCGATGAATTTTACCGGACCGCCGTGCGGATGGCCGGTAAGCGTCTGCTGTGGACCATGGTTCCGGCAGAAGAAGAACATCACTATGATGAATATGTTCTCTCCCTTTATGCGCAGGGTGTATTAACCCCGAACGAGTGGCTGGATCTGGGCGGTCTGGGCGAATTGTCTGCGGAAGAGTACTTCGGTGCCAGTCTGTGGCAGCTCTATAAGAGTGTGGATTCCCCGTATAAAGCCGTGATCAAAAGTTTACTGCTGGAAGCTTACTCGTGGGATTACCCGAACGGGCAGCTTCTGGCAACTGAGTTTAAAAAGCATCTGCATGCCGGTGAGATTGTTCACCACGGCCTGGATGCTTACGCGATGATGCTCGACCGCGTCACCCGTTATCTGAAAGCTATCAATGATGAAACCCGCCTTGATCTGATCCGCCGCTGTTTCTACCTGAAAGTGTGTGAGAAGCCACCTGCGGATGTCAGTGAACGTGCATCATGCGGTTGCTGCGGCTGGCGCTGCCAAGTACTGTCTGAGATGGTGAAAGGCTGGGGCTGGTCCCCGGAACGGCTGGCGGTGCTGGATCGCCGTAATGCCTGGAAAATTGAGCAGGTGCGGGATGCGCACAATGAGCTGCTCGACACCATGATGCAGAGCTACCGCAACCTTATCCGCTTTGCGCGCCGCAATAATCTGAGTGTCAGTGCCAGCCCGCAGGATATCGGGGTGCTGACACGGAAACTGTATGCCGCTTTCGAGGCGCTGCCGGGGAAAGTCACCCTGGTCAATCCGCAGATTTCGCCGGACTTGTCAGAAGAGAATCTGACCTTTATTTATGTCCCGCCGGGCCGCGCCAACCGCAGCGGCTGGTATCTGTATAATCAGGCGCCGACAATCCATACCATCATCGGCCATCAGCCGCTGGAATATAACCGCTATCTGAATAAGCTGGTCTCCTGGACTTACTTCAACGGCCTGCTGACTGACAGAACCCGCGTCTATATTCATAACGGTGAGTCACACTGCGACGAGCAGAAACTGCACGAACTGGTGCATGATGTATCGCAGAATTTCCCTATCCGCCTGCCTGCCCCGACACCGCGTGCGCTGTACAGCCCGTGTGAAATCCGCCATCTGGCGATTATTGTCAATCTGGAGCAGGATCCGACCGCAGATTTCGCCGAGCAGGTCGTGCATTTTGATATGAGCAAGCTGGATGTGTTCAGCTTCGGTCAGGAGCAGAAATGCCTGGTCGGCAGTATTGATCTGCTGTACCGCAACTCCTGGAATGAAGTGCGCACACTGCATTTCAGCGGTGAACAGTCGGTGCTGGAAGCCCTGAAAACCATTCTCGGCAAGATGCACCAGGATGCCGCACCGCCGTCCGGCGTGGAAGTATTCTGCTACAGCCGCCATCTGCGCGGGCTGATCAGCACCCGCATCCGCCAGCTGGTTTCCGAATGTATTGAACTGCGCCTGACCACCAACCGTCAGGATCCGGGCCGCTTTAAGGCACTGCGTCTGGCCGGTCAGACCTGGGGGCTGTTCTTTGAGCGCCTTAACGTCTCGGTGCAGAAACTGGAAAATGCTGTGGAATTCTACGGTGCGATTTCCAACAACAAACTGCGCGGGTTTCCGGTGAAAATCAGCACGGAAACCGGTCATCTGCCGGATGTGGTGGACGGCTATGCCAGTGAGGGGATTATTCAGTTCTTCTTTGAAAACCGTGATGATAACGGCTTCAATATTTATGTGCTGGATGAATCAAACCGGGTGGAAATCTATTCCGGCTGTGAAGGCAGCAAAGAAGACCTGATCCGGGATGTCAGCCGGTTCTATTCCTCTTCTCATGACCGCTTCACTTACGGTTCCAGTTTTATTAATTTCAATCTGCCGCAGTTTTATCAGATCCTGAAAACGGACGGTAAAACACAGGTTACGCCGTTCCACAGCACGATGTTCTCTCAGCCTGTTGCGGAAGAGCCGCGTGATACCGCGTATCCGGATTTTCATGCTGATGTCCGGCCGTTACAGTATCAGGCCGCCGGGCAGCGCGGCTGATATGCGACGGCACAGAACCTGTGCCGTCAGTCTGACTCTCAGAAGCTGAACGGTTCGCCGCTCTGCTCGTTGATGGCCTGTGCCAGCATGGCAAACAGCTCGCCGCCGCTGCGGTCACAAATCCATTTATCTGATTTCAGATCAAAATGATAGCCGCCGTTACGTGCCGCCAGCCAGATCTGATGAAATGCTTCCTGCTTGTTGATGATAATTTTTGAGCCGTTTTCAAAGCTCAGGGTCATCACACCGCCGTTGGTTTCGCAGTCAATATCCGCATCACCGTCGTAATCATCTAATTTTGCTTCAATATCCTGCAACAGCGCATCCGCTGTCCGGTGAAATTCTGTATCGTTCATCGTCATTTCCTATTTGCTTTTCGACATCTAACTGCGATTATAGAGGGTATTGACCGATGATTAACAGGCATGACTGTAAATGAAGAAAAAAATGATCTGTGCGGTATCCGCCGTGATGCTGCTGACCCTGTCCGGCTGCGGACTGAAAGGCCCGCTTTACTTCCCGCCGGAAGAGCCTGCCGCCGCGAAAAGCGCGCCTGCAGCCAAGCCTGCGGCAGAGCAGTCTGCTGTGCAGACTGACAACGCTGAGACCGGCAAAACGCAAAAATGACCACCGGATAACCCCGGTTACTGAGGCGTAAACAGGATCTGAACATGCAGTTCACCAAAATGCACGGCCTGGGTAATGATTTTATGGTGGTGGACGCCGTCACCCAGAATATCTATTTTTCTCCGGAGCTTATCTGCCGTCTGGCAGACCGGCACACCGGTGTCGGCTTTGATCAGCTGCTGGTGGTGGAAGCGCCCTATGACCCGGAACTGGATTTTCACTACCGCATCTTTAACGCCGACGGCAGTGAAGTGGCGCAGTGCGGCAACGGCGCGCGCTGTTTTGCCCGGTTTGTCCGCCTCAAAGGGCTGACCAACAAACGGGATATCCGTGTCAGCACGCAGTCCGGACGCATGGTGCTCACGATTGCCGATGATGACAATGTCCGCGTGAATATGGGTGTGCCGGAGTTTGAACCGGCGCTGGTACCGTTCCGCGCGGTCAAAGAAGAGAAAACCTATATTATCCGCGCCGCTGAACGCACGGTTCTGTGTGGTGTGGTGTCGATGGGCAATCCGCACTGTGTTATCCAGGTGGAAAGCACGGAAACGGCGGAAGTTGAGGTTATCGGCCCTGTTCTGGAAAGCCACGAGCGTTTCCCGGAGCGGGCAAATATCGGCTTTATGCAGATCCTGTCGCGTGACCATATCCGTCTGCGCGTATACGAGCGCGGTGTCGGTGAAACACAGGCCTGCGGCAGCGGCGCCTGTGCGGCGGTTTCTGTCGGGATCCGCCAGGGCCTGCTGGCAGAAAATGTGCAGGTGGATTTACCCGGCGGTACCCTGTTTATCAGCTGGGAAGGTGAGGGAAAACCCCTGTTTATGACCGGCCCGGCCACGCATGTATATGATGGTGTTATCCATCTTTAATCATCATAAAGAGGATAAATAGCAATGGACAGTCAACAGGATACGGCCGTATTTGCCCCTTCCGGAGAGCCGGATGAGGCGGCGGTGCTGGCGTATCTGAAAGCGCATCCGGATTTTTTCATCCGCAATGCCGCGCAGATCACTGACATGACCATCCCGCACCCGGTAAAAGGTGCGGTCTCTCTGGTGGAGTGGCAGCTCGGACGCCAGCGTGAGCGGATAGGCACGCTGACGGATGATCTGATGCAGCTGATGATACAGGCCCGTGAAAACGAACACCTGTTCTCGCGCCTGCTGAAACTGCTGGCGTCGCTGTCCGCCGCGACTTCTCTTGATGATTTTTCCGAACGACTGAATCAGTGGGCGAAGGGGCTGAAACTCAGCCATGCCAGAATCCGTCTGTTTACCGACAGCTGGCGGCTGGGCGCGCCATTCCGTCATCAGGATCTGGCCTTATCCCGCGCACACTTTGAAGCCATCCGTCTCTCCCGCTTCGGGGATCGCAACCATTATCTGGGACAACTGACAGCCCCTGAAATTCAGCTGCTGCTGCCGGACAGTGCATTTGTCGGTTCAGCGTCTGTATCGCTGCTGGGCGGACAGCATGACCTCGGTGTAGTGATATTTGTCAGCCGTGACAAGCAGCACTATCAGAAGGACATGGGTACCGCGATGCTGGAACAGGTTGCCTATTTCCTGCCGCAGTTGCTGCAGCGCTGGGTGGAGCTGGCATGACAGACAGCGCGGCAGATAGCCTGCTGGTCACGGCAGAACAGTTTCTGCAGTATCTGCGGGTGGAGCGCCGGTTAAGTCCGGTCACGATTACCAATTACCGCCGTCAGCTCACCGCGCTGGCGGAAATGATGGTCAGCAGTAAACTCCGCAGCTGGGCGCAGCTGGAACCGGCAACGGTGCGGATGCTGGCCGCAAAAAGCCGCCGTAACGGGTTACAGCCAGCCAGCCTGGCGCTGCGTCTTTCCGCGCTGCGCTCATTTCTCGACTGGCAGGTCAGTAACGGCCTGCTGCCCGCCAATCCGGCCAAAGCCGTCAGTGCCCCGAAACAGGGGCGGCATCTGCCGAAAAACATGGATGTGGATGATATTACCCGGCTGATGGATATCAGCAGTAATGATCCTCTGACCGTGCGCGACCGTACCATGCTGGAAGTGATGTACGGCGCGGGGCTGCGTTTATCGGAGCTGGTCGGGCTGAATACCGGGGATTTTGACCTGGCCACCGGTGAAGTACGGGTGCTGGGGAAAGGCAGCAAAGAGCGTAAAGTGCCGCTCGGCAAAACGGCGGTTGCCTGTCTGGAACGCTGGCTGCCGCTGCGTGAGCTGTATGATCCGGAAGACCGGGCGGTGTTTATCTCCACCAAAAGCGGTAAGCGGATCTCAGCGCGTAATGTGCAGAAACGGTTTGAATACTGGGGTCTGCACCAGGGGCTGAACAGCCATCTGAACCCGCATAAGCTGCGCCACTCCTTTGCGACTCATATTCTGGAATCCAGCGGCGACCTGCGCGCCGTGCAGGAATTGCTGGGGCATGCTAATCTGTCCACCACGCAAATCTATACCCATCTGGATTTTCAGCATCTTGCCAATGTGTATGATGTTGCACATCCGCGGGCCAAACGAGGAAAACCGTAATGCGTTTTTACCGCCCCCTTTCACCTGTCCGCGCCATGACGTTCGATCTTGACGACACGCTGTATGATAATCGTCCGGTGATGGATAAAACCGAGGAGGAGGTCATTGCGTTTATCCGTCAGTATGATCCGCGTTTCAGTGAATTACCGGCTGACTATATTAATGTGTTCCGTGACCGGATCCGCCGTCAGCAGCCGGAGATTTTCCATGATGTCAGCCGCTGGCGTCTGCTCTCCTGGCGTACTTTTTTCCTGCATTACGGCTATACCGCCACCCGTGCTCAGGCCGGGGCGGATGCGGTAATGGCGCATTTTGCGCAGTGGCGCAGCCGTATTGATGTACCACAGTCCACACATGACACGCTGACTGCGCTGGCGGCCAAAATTCCGCTGGTGGCGATCACCAACGGCAATATGGAGCCGGAAAAATGCGGACTGGCAGATTATTTTACTTTTATTCTCAAAGCCGGCCCTGACGGGCGCGCAAAGCCGTTCTGCGATATGTACCGCACGGCGGCGCAGCGGCTGGCTCTCCCGGCAGAAAATATCCTGCATGTCGGTGATAACCTGAATACCGATGTGGAAGGGGCGCTGTGCAGCGGCATGCAGGCCTGCTGGATCAACCTTGACGGCCGCGATGTTTATCACGACCCGGAAACCCGCCTGCTGCCGCATATTGAAATTACACAGTTGGATTCTTTAACCGGACTGTTATAATTTTATCTGTATAAAAAACCAGTTCTTCCGGATCCGGCTGTCCGGAAGGCGCTTTTTCTTTCGCGGCACTGCCGCACAAAACACTGATGGAAATTATGGACGTCTCTTATCTGCTTGAAAGCCTTAATGATAAACAGCGCGAAGCGGTGGCGGCTCCCCGCTCAAACATGCTGGTGCTGGCGGGTGCCGGTTCCGGAAAAACCCGGGTGCTGGTGCACCGTATCGCCTGGCTGCTGGCAGTGGAGAATGCCTCTCCGTTTTCGGTGATGTCAGTGACCTTTACCAACAAAGCGGCGGCGGAAATGCGCCACCGTATTGAAGAGCTGGTCGGTACCAGTGAGGGCGGGATGTGGATCGGGACGTTCCACGGCCTGGCACATCGTCTGCTGCGGGCGCATCACCTTGATGCCGGATTACCGCAGGATTTCCAGATCCTCGACAGTGAAGATCAGATCCGCCTGATCCGCCGTCTGATCAAAGCCATGAATCTCGATGAAAAACAGTGGCCGGCCAAACAGGGCTGCTGGTATATCAATGGTAAAAAAGATGAAGGATTGCGGCCTCAGCATGTTGAGAGCTACGGCAACCCGGTGGAAGCCACCTGGCTGCGGATCTACCAGGCCTATCAGGAAGCCTGCGACCGTGCGGGGCTGGTGGATTTTGCCGAGCTGCTGCTGCGCGCACATGAATTGTGGCTCAACAAACCGGCGATTTTACAGCACTACCGTGACCGTTTTACCAATATCCTCGTGGACGAATTCCAGGACACCAACAGCATCCAGTACGCCTGGGTGCGCATGCTGGCGGGTGATACCGGCAAAGTGATGATTGTCGGTGATGATGATCAGTCTATCTACGGCTGGCGCGGGGCGCAGGTGGAAAATATCCAGCGCTTCCTGAAAGATTTCCCGGGCGCGACCACTATCCGCCTCGAGCAAAATTACCGTTCCACCAACAATATCCTGAAAGCGGCGAACGCCCTGATCTCGCACAACAGCGACCGGCTGGGGAAAAACCTCTGGACGGACGGTGAGGACGGCGAGCCTATCTCTCTGTATTGTGCCTTTAATGATCTGGATGAGGCGCGTTATGTGGTCGGACGCATCAAACAGTGGCATGAGAACGGCGGTGCGCTGGCGGACTGCGCGATTCTCTACCGCAGTAACGCCCAGTCCCGTTTACAGGAAGAGGCGCTGTTACAGGCCGCGCTGCCGTACCGTATTTACGGCGGCCAGCGCTTCTTCGAGCGCCAGGAAATCAAAGATGCGCTGGCGTATCTGCGCCTGATTTCAAACCGTCATGACGATGCCGCATTTGAGCGTGTGGTGAACACCCCGACACGCGGGATCGGCGACCGCACCCTGGACGTGGTGCGTCAGACTGCCCGTGAGCGGGAACTGACCCTCTGGGAAAGCTGCGGTGTGCTGCTGGAAGAAAAAGCACTGGCGGGACGCGCTGCCTCCGCGCTGGGGCGCTTCCTCGAGCTGATCAATCTGCTGGCGCAGGAAACTGACGGCCTGCCGCTGCATGTGCAGACTGACCGCGTGATCCGCGATTCCGGTCTGCGGGCGCACTATGAGCAGGAAAAAGGTGAAAAAGCCCAGGCGCGGATCGAAAACTTAGAGGAACTGGTGACTGCAACCAACCAGTTCAGCTATCAGGATGCTGACGAAGGGCTGACGCCGTTACAGGCATTTCTGTCCCATGCCGCGCTGGAATCCGGCGAAGGTCAGGCGGACCGCTATCAGGATGCTGTCCAGCTGATGACACTGCACTCCGCCAAAGGGCTGGAGTTCCCGCAGGTCTTTATCGTCGGGGTGGAAGAGGGCATGTTCCCGGGCATGATGTCGATGGAGGAGAGCGGCCGTCTTGAAGAGGAGCGGCGGCTGGCCTATGTCGGTGTGACCCGTGCCATGCAGAAGCTGACTCTGACCTATGCCGAGACCCGCCGTCTGTACGGCAAAGAGGTGTATCACCGGCCATCCCGTTTTATCGGTGAACTGCCGCCGGAGTGTGTGGAGGAAGTGCGCCTGCGTGCTACCGTATCCCGCCCGGTTAATCATCAGCGGCTCGGCACACCGATCACCGCCAATGACAGCGGTTATACCCTCGGGCAGCGTGTCCGTCATCCGAAATTCGGGGAGGGCACTATCATCAATATGGAAGGTAACGGCGAGCATACCCGCTTACAGATAGCCTTCCAGGGTGAAGGGATCAAATGGCTGGTGGCCTCCTACGCCAAACTGGAAAAACCCTGATCTCCCGCAGAGTAAGGTGTTAATCGGATAATAACCGGTTGACACCCTTTTTCATCTGCGCATAACATGCGCACACTTTTTCTTTTCCTTTCGTTCCCGGAGGCCGCATACCATGCTGAGCGCATTCAGAGTTGACAATAAGCGTTTGCAACGTCTTGATTTAGAAGAGGGCGACGCCCTGACAGATGCGCTGTGGGTGGATATTTCGGAACCGGAAGAGCATGAACGGCAGCTGATTCAGACTCAGTTCAACCAGGAACTGGCAACCAGCCCGGAACTGGATGATATCGAAGCCTCCGCGCGTTTCTTTGAGGACGATGACGGGCTTCACGTCCACTCCTTTTTCTATTACGAAGATGCGGACGACCACGCCGGAAACTCCACTGTGGCATTTACCCTGCGTGACGGGCGTTTATACACGCTGCGTGAGCGGGAACTGCCTGCTTTCCGCCTGTACCGTATGCGCGCGCGCAAACAGACCATGCAGGACGGCAACGGTTACGAAATCCTGCTGGATCTGTTTGAAACCAAAATCGAGCAGCTGGCGGATGAAATCGAAAACATCTACAGCAATCTGGAAACACTCAGCCGGGCGATTATGAAAGGCAAGCAGGATGATGAGTTCGATAAAGCCCTGTCTGCCCTGGCCGAGCAGGAAGATATCGGCTGGAAAGTCCGTCTGTGTCTGATGGATACCCAGCGCGCGCTGAACTTCCTGGTCCGCCGTACCCGTCTGCCGGCGAATCAGCTGGAGCAGGCGCGCGAAATCCTGCGCGATATCGAATCCCTGCTGCCGCATAATGAATCCCTGTTCCAGAAAGTGAACTTCCTGATGCAGGCGGCGATGGGCTTTATCAATATCGAACAGAGCCGCATTATCAAAATCTTCTCCGTTGTTTCTGTGGTATTCCTGCCGCCGACACTGGTGGCATCGAGTTACGGGATGAACTTCAAATTTATGCCGGAGCTGGACTGGTCGCTGGGGTATCCTGCTGCGATCGGGGTGATGGTTGCCGCTGCACTCGCGCCGTATCTTTACTTCAAACGCAAGAACTGGCTGTAACAGCCTTCCTCAGAAAAACGTGAACTCAATGCCCTTTGCAATCAGCATGTAAAGGGCGGTCCAGACCCCGGCGGACAGCAGACAGGTCACCAGTACACGGGTCTGTGTGAAACGCAGCAATCCGGCCGCCATCGGGATCAGATACCGCAGCACCGCAATAAACCGTGAGGTAAACAGGATCAGCAGCCCGCTGGTCTGAAGCCGTGCCTGGGCTTTACCGAGGGCGGTTTTGTATTTCGCCATCAGTCCCGGAAAATAGTTGCGGGTGATAATCAGACGGCCGAGATAATACGAAATCATCGAACCACAGGCAGCACCCAGCGTAATCACCAGCCAGATAATCACCACCGGAACGACCGGAAATGCCAGCGTCACTACCGTCATCAGCATGACAGAGGCGGGCGGCAGGACAGATGAGAGAATAATCGTGGATTTGCTCAGGGCGATAACAAACAGAATGGCCAGCAGCCAGAGCGGGTGGTCGTGCAGTACCGCCAGATGATGCGTGATCCAGTCCATAATTATCCTCCCGGTGACAGCGCCGGCAGATCCGGCGCTGTCTCACAGGATATCACGCTTTTTTGTAGCGGTGGCGCTGGGTGTACAGTGCATCCAGGGTAAAGACAATCAGTCCCGCCCAGATAAAGGCAAAGGTTACCAGCCGTTCGGCGGAAATAGCCTCGCCATATGCGGTGGTCGCCAGCACAAACATCAGGGTCGGACCGATGTACTGGAAGAAGCCGAGCGTGGAGAGACGCAGATGGTTAGCGGCCTCGGTAAACAGCAGCAGCGGCACGGTGGTGATAATCCCGGCGGCAATCAGCAGCAGATTCAGCGTCAGGCTGTTCATGGTCATATTGCTGGTGGCGCTGTTGGCAAAGAAAAGCAGATAAATACCCGCAACCGGCAGCAGCCACAAGGTTTCCACCAGCATCCCGCCCTGGGCATCCACCCCTAGTTTTTTGCGCAGCAGACCATACAGGCCGAATGTCATGGCCAGACTCAGCCCGATCACCGGCACAGTACCGAACTGCCAGAGCTGGATCAGCACGCCGGTAAAGGCGAGACACACGGCAAACCATTGCATACGGCGGAAACGCTCACCGAGAAAGAGCATTCCGAACAGGACGTTGACCAGCGGGTTAATAAAGTACCCGAGACTCGCTTCCAGCATATGGTTGTGGTTCACCGCCCAGATATAGATCAGCCAGTTAGAGGCGATAATACAGGCGGTCAGCGCGAGGATCATGATTTTCTTCGGCTGGCGGATAATCTGGCGGATACGCGGCCACTGGCGTGACACGGTGATCAGCAGGATCATAAAAAAGAATGACCAGATAATCCGGTGTGTCAGGATCTCATCCGCAGGCACCTGTTGGATCAGTTTGAAATACACAGGGGCAATACCCCAGATAAAGTAAGCGCCGAGAGCACAAAGGACGCCTTTTACGGTCTGTTGCTGGCTCATGATAGTCCAAGTCTGAAAGAAAGAAGAAAAGAAGATGCCTGCCGGCGCGGTCACTCTCGCATTGATACTACATAGTTACAACGTGAATAATCACGTCATTAATTAATTATTCGTAAAATGTGATCGCCTGCGATACGCCGGATGGCAGCAAAGACGTTAAAAAGATGTGAAAGTGTAACGCGCATCACAAAATTACACCAGAAGGTGTGCGCAAAAAAACTCAGCACCGATCGAATATTATCACCGTCCGTGCGGATAGTCTGTTATCTGATGGCAAACTGAGCTAGCATAGAAGCATCTTTTCACCGGCAGAATGCACTGCCCGGATTTCTGTTTCACCTGAGGAGCTGCGTGTCTACCGCTGAAGTCATCAATACCCTGCCCGACGCTGACGCTATCCTGCGCCAGGTCTTTGGTTATCAGCAATTCCGTGCCGGACAGTCCGATATTATCGATACCGTGACCGGCGGACGCGATTGTCTGGTGGTCATGCCGACGGGCGGCGGGAAATCACTGTGTTATCAGATTCCGGCACTGATGCTGCCGGGGCTGACAGTGGTGGTGTCACCGCTGATTTCCCTGATGAAAGATCAGGTCGATCAGCTGCGCCTGCTCGGGGTGGAAGCCGGTTATCTGAATTCGGCACAGACCGCGCAGGAACAGCAGAAGGTACTGGAAGGGTGTCACAATAACCGCATCAAACTGCTGTATGTGGCACCGGAACGCCTGCTGATGAGCAGTTTTATCCGCCAGTTACAGCAGTGGCAGCCGTCGCTGCTGGCGGTGGATGAAGCGCACTGTATCTCTCAGTGGGGACACGATTTCCGGCCGGAATACTGCGCGATAGGCGAGCTTCGCCAGCATCTGCCGGGTGTGCCGGTGATTGCCCTGACGGCCACCGCCGATAATACCACCCGTTCTGATATCTGCTCGCGGCTGCGCCTCAGTGACCCGCTGATCCACATCAGCAGCTTTGACCGCCCGAATATCCGCTACACGCTGGTGGAAAAATATAAAGCGTTTGATCAGCTGTGGATGTTTGTCCGTGGTCAGAAAGGCCAGTGCGGTATTATTTACTGTAACAGCCGTAATAAAGTGGAAGATGTCGCCGCCCGTCTGCAAAAGCGCGGACTGAGTGTCGCGGCGTATCATGCCGGCCTGGATAATTCACAGCGTGAATGGGTCCAGGATGCTTTCCTCAAGGACAACTTACAGGTCGTGGTCGCCACGGTGGCATTCGGGATGGGGATTAACAAATCCAACGTCCGTTTTGTCGCGCACTTTGATATCCCGCGCAATATTGAGTCCTATTATCAGGAAACCGGCCGTGCAGGACGTGACGGGGTCAGTGCGGAAGCGGTTCTGTTTTATGACCCGGCGGATATGGCGTGGCTGCGCCGTTGTCTGGATGAAAAACCGGCCGGGCCGCAGAAAGATATCGAACAGCACAAGCTGAATGCCATGGGCGCGTTTGCCCAGGCACAGACCTGCCGCCGTCTGGTATTGCTCAATTACTTCGGTGAGAACCGCCAGACACCGTGCGGTAACTGCGATATCTGCCTGGATCCGCCGAAACAGTATGACGGGCTGGTTGAGGCACAGCAGGCGCTGTCCTGCATCTACCGCGCCGGGCAGCGTTTTGGTCTGGGGTATATTGTGGATGTGCTGCGCGGCTCGAATAATCAGCGGATCCGTGAATACGGACACGACAAACTCGCGGTTTACGGTATAGGCAAAGATAAAAGCCAGGAACACTGGGTCAGTGTGCTGCGCCAGTTGATCCACTTAGGGCTGATAACGCAAAACATCGCCAATTATTCTGCGTTACAATTAACCGAATCCGCCCGTCCGGTTCTGCGCGGCGAAGTACCGCTGCAACTCGCGGTGCCGAGGATCCAGAATATCAAACCGCGTCAGACTGCCCGCAGCTACGGCGGTAATTACGACAAAAAACTGTTCGCGAAATTGCGCAAGCTGCGCAAATCCATTGCGGATGAGGAAAATATCCCGCCGTTTGTGGTGTTTAACGATGCCACACTCATTGAAATGGCGGAACAATGCCCGGTCAGGGCAAATGATTTACTCTTGATAAATGGCGTCGGAGAGCGGAAACTGGAACGATTCGGCGATGCATTTATGGCCCTTATCCGCGAGCATCTCACCGGATTTGATGACTAAAGGAGCACCCTATGCTGCCACCGGATACCCTGAAAGCAAGCTGGCTGGAACGCGAAGCGGAGTATTCCGCCTTTGTGAACGGCCCGTTACTTGATTTCTGGAGCAACCGGGATGAGCGGACATTTCAGGGCACGGATGATGTCACTATCCGCTATGTGCAGTTTACCGATCCTGCGCATGACAAAGTGCTGGTGATCAGCTCCGGACGCAGCGAAAGCTACGTCAAATATCCGGAAGTTCTGTACGATTTTTTCCACCTCGGTTTTGATGTCTTTATTATGGATCACCGGGGGCAGGGGCTTTCCGGGCGGATGCTGGATGATCCGCAAAAAGGCCATGTCGAGCGTTTTGACGACTATATTGATGATTTTTCTCAGTTCACCAACATCGCGCTGGCGGAGAAAAATTACGCTTACCGCTATGCACTGGCGCACTCGATGGGCGGTGCGATACTGGGCGGTTATCTGTTGCGCGAGCCGGACACCTTCCGTGCCGCGGTATTATGTGCCCCGATGTTCGGTATCAATTTACCGATGCCGATGTGGCTGGCGAATATGATTGTGAACCGGGCTGATAAACGGCCGTCGGAACGCAATGAGTATGCGGTATCAACCGGGAAGTGGCAGCCGTTGCCGTTTTTAATCAACATGCTGACCCACAGTTACCCGCGGTACCGGCGTTACCTGCGCTGTTATGCTGACTATCCTGCTTTACGTCTCGGCGGACCCACGTATCACTGGTTACGCGAAAGCATTGATATCGGACAAAAGATAATTGCGCAGGCGGGAGAGATAAACACCCCGCTGATGGTGCTGATGGCATCAGAGGATAAGGTGGTGGACAATCGGGAGTTGCTGGCTTTCTGCGAAAAGCGCCGTAAAGCCCGGACAGGACAAGAAGAAGAACATATGCCTCTGACGTTTGAGGGAGCTTATCACGAGATCCTGTTCGAAGAAGACGCGTTGCGCGCTGTCGCGCTCAATGCGATTTGTCATTTTTTCGGACTCCACTAATCAATTTTCAGGAATTTGCATATGTATCATGTGGTTGCTTCAGATTTAGACGGAACGTTATTATCACCTGCCCACAGTTTGACCCCCTACACCAAGGAAACCCTCCGCCTGCTGACCATCAATAAAGGCGTGCATTTTGTTTTTGCCACCGGCCGCCATCATGTGGATGTGGCGCAGATCCGTGATGCACTGGGAATTGACGCGTTTATGATCACCTCCAACGGCGCGCGGGTACACAACACCAAAGGTGAGCTGGTATTCAGTCATGATGTGGATCCGGATGTGGTCCGCGAGCTGTGCCTGATGGAGTTTGATAACCCGGATATCCTCACCAACTATTACCGGGGTGACGGCTGGATGATCAACCGGGAAAGCCCGGAACAGAAAGAGTTTTTCCAGGAATCTGTTTTTATGTATGAGCTGTTTGACCGTAATGATTTTCCGGTTGATCAGGTCTGCAAAGTCTACTTTACCTGTGACGATCACGAGAAACTTGTCGCGCTGGAAGCCAAAATCCGCGTGCGTTTCGGCAATAAAGTGAATGTCAGTTTCTCTCTGCGCAGCTGTCTGGAAGTGATGGCCGGAGGTGTCTCTAAAGGTGAGGCGCTGCAGCAGGTCGCGGAATCACTGGGCTACCGCCTGAATGACTGCATTGCTTTCGGTGACGGTATGAATGACCGCGAAATGCTGGAAATGGCCGGAAAAGGCTGCATTATGGCGGGAGCACATCAGCGCCTGAAAGATATTCTGCCGGAAATGGAAGTGATTGGCTCTAATGCGGATGATGCAGTTGCTCATTATCTGCGCCGGTTATATCAGCAGTAATTTTTATATTCAGATCAACAAAAAAGCCGCCGGAAAATAAATCCGGCGGCTTTTTTGTTTCTGGGAGTATTATCAGGAAAATGCCAGGAACGGCGACACACAGAGCAGCATCCCGGTAAAAATAATCAGATACAGGGAGATGCCTTTATATTTATGCAGCATTGGGACTTTATAAACCAGATAAGCCGGAATCAGACAACCGACCATCCCGAAAATCGGACTGCATATTGAGGTAAAGCTCAGTACCGGTGCGTTGAGAATAATGGCGCCCCAGGCCAGCAGCACCGCAAATACCATAATGCCGTATTTCACCAGGGTTTCATTAATCCGCTCCGCAGGCATCATGCGCTGCAGAATATTCATCACAATCCCTTGCGTGGCTTCGCGGAACCCGAGATATACCCCGAAGAACGCCGTCATAACCGCAAAAATATTCAGCATTACGCTGACCACAGTTACCCAGCCGCCGGGGAAGAATTTAGCGGCGATTGCCAGTGCGGAAATATTCTGCTGATAAGCTTTAACCGCCTCGTCATGACCCATTGCCAGGGTAAAGGAAACGGCATAGAAAAAGACGGTACAGAACAGGATAATAAAGGCGATATTCATTGCCCGCAGGGCTTTAAAGCGGGCCACTTCCCGGTTCACATTCTGATTGCGGAATGAAATGACCATCGGGCTGAGAGTCTGAATAAACAGAATGGATGTCAGGGTAAACGGCAGTGTAATAACCGCTTCTTTAATTAAACGGCCAACCGGCGGCAGTGAGCCGATATTATACAGGTGCCACATGCCCACCATCGATATACCGAGTGCGGCGACAATAAACAGCTTGGTCAGCACCATAAAACTGGATAATTTAAATAACAGCTTTTCGCCGCGTGAAGAGATAGCGACCAGCAGGCAAATCAGAATTAATCCGTACCACGGACTGTCGGATAATAATCCTTCTGTCACACCGAAAGTCTGGAAATAAGACGCACTGTCATTTGTGATGGCAGTGGAATAAACAAACATCCAGATCACCAGCATAATAAAATACAGCGCTCCGAGTAATATCCCCCAGTTTTTACCGAGATAACCGGTAATCACACTCGGATAGTCTTTACATTCCGGGGATTCCGCGAGCGTGTTAATAAATAACCGCTGGAACAGATACATGGCCGGATAGCCGATAACGGAGGATAGCAGGAAAACCCATAACCCCATCAGACCGACCTGAACCGGTAAGAAAACAATACCGGCGCCGATAGCCATCCCGATGCTCATAATAACCCAGCCGGCGTCGGTACCATCAAATTTGGTCGCTGCACGCCACTGCTCTTCACTCATTCCGGAATTTTCCGCTGCGGAACGTGTCGTATTTATCGCCATAAATAACATCCTTAATGTTTAAATCTTAAACAATGTTGTTCTTAACGGGTGCGATTTAAACAACGTATTATGTAATAACGTTTTGTTATCAGCAGGCTTATTTTTTAATATCTTTATCATAAAGGATGTAAATCAGAAAAAATAATGCTTTTTAGAGAGAGGTAAAGTGATATCAGGAGAAAAATTTTCTCCCGGACAGCAATAATCATGATTAAACGTGGTATGAAGCAAACGGCGCAATCATTAATATTGCTTATCAGGTATAAATTTACGTGAAGAAGTGATTTTATAAAAAATGAGAGCTCTGTGGCATACGTGATACTGACCCCGGAAATGAACAAAGCGTGAGCTGTTCCTGTAGTATCCGGGGGGCTGTTCTGTTATACAAAAAAGCATATCCGGTTGTCCGGAACAGGTTTGGCTCTCCGGTATTGATATCATCTGGTTGGTGGATGAATGTACAGTTTTTTCAGATATAACAGAAAAAGAGCCTGTTCTGTGTGGCCAGAATAGGAAGTATTAATAAAAATAGCCAGTTACTTCTGATACCGGCTATTTTTTATACTTAATAATCAGCTTCTTTACCATAAAATAAGTTGGCCATAGCCATTGCTGTTTCGGGCGTGGTTAAAATATCTGTTAATGTTGACTTTAAAATATCCATTGTATTACATGAAAACTCTTCTTTTTTATATCGAACAGTTACCGGAAATCCGGTTGATTTATTTAACGAATATTCACATAAAAGATGTTTTATTTCTGGGTTGGTTTCACTTTTCAGATATATGGCTTTGTCATATATTGTTTGTGCTGAGAGCATACTGATTAGTTTATTATTATCAATATTTTTAATTTCCGGATACACGATATTGTTTGTTGATTCTTTAACTAAATTAAGCAAATCGAATGTTTTAGACTCAATATCTTTTTTTATCTCTACAATATCTAATGCGCTCTGGAATGAGCTTCTAATTGAATTCAGGATGTCGTCGTTATCACTCATAATGTAATCCGCAAAAAATAGGTAAATGGTCAAAGTTATCTAAATACACCACGTCTGAGACTGCATTGTCAATGTCATTGATCACTTTATGGCAATCTGTACTATTGAGAATAAGCTTAAGATTATCCTTGTTTCGTGTTACGAAAGAGGATGAAAAAATCATTTGATCAAACACATACCACCGGTTAGCGGAAGGAGCGCTGTAGTAATAGGTACCGATATTATTGTACAAACCATCAGACAGAATTTTCCAGAACGGGTTAAAGAGTAGTTTTTTTCTTTTTTCTATCAGATGAAAATCCCGGGTTGCAAAGAGTTTTTTACGTAATGCATAGGAGTAAGGTTGGGCATTATAATCACCCATACAAATTATTTTAGTATCTATATTTTTATCCAGAATATTATTAATATCATTTCTTATATAAGTAGCAATGCTTTCGCGGACAGATTCATTATTTCTGAGTTTTGATGGCCAGTGTGATAAGTAAAAAACGATCTCGTCATTGTTTTTCAGTTCTTTAAATATAACTTTTACACCTGCCCGTAATGACTTCCCATCGGGCTGGACTTCTGTCAGATGAGTATGTTCTACATAGGATAATTTTTCAGGATTATAAATAACAGAGATGTCGATAAGAATGCGACCAACAGAGCTGGTTAAATCTATAAATGTAAGATTTTCTTTTTTAGCTAAATCATTAAGAAAACAGGATTCATCTTCAGATACTTCACAAAGTGCGAAAAAATCAAGATCCCGCTGCTGAATGAACTGCGTTATATAATTACCGGCTAAAGTAATAGCATCAGTTTTTTTCGCCTTATTGGAGCGTATTGGCGGGGATATACCAATATTCCACCATCCCAAATTTAACTTGCTTGTATTCATTCTATTTAAAATGGTTGCCAGATAATAAAATTTAAGATGACGATTCACTGTCAGCAGTATATCTTAAATTTTATTATCTGGCTTTACCGGTTATCACAACCCGCCGGATTTCCGCATCGGGTTACGGCCCGACAGATTTTTTGTGCCGCTGCGCAGAATATTTCCCACCATATCCACACGCGCCTCAAATGGCGGGAACGGCAGGATGATATTGTTTTCCGCGAAGCTGCGCAGGATATTCTGATGGATCTCATGACGCGCCGGCAGGCGGTGTCCCATTTCAGCGGCGTAGGCGCGCAGTTCGAAAATCTGAATACCCTGTTGTAAATCAACCAGATAAGCTTCCGGATTTGGCGTGTCCAGAATCATTGCCGAGTCCTGTGCCGCCATCAGCAGCAGAATAGTGACCTGCTCCGGATTGGCTTCCGCCGGGACCGGGATGGTCAGGACGATACGGGTGACGGTATCTGAGAGTGACCAGTTGATAAACTGCTCGGTAATAAAGGCTTTGTTCGGGACGATAATCTCTTTGCGGTCCCAGTCTGTCAGCGTGGTGGCGCGGGTGTTGATGCGCGTGATGCTGCCGGTCAGGTCACGGATGGTGACGGTATCGCCGATACGGATCGGTTTTTCGAACAGGATCATCAGGCCGGAAACAATGTTGGCGAAAATCTCCTGTAAACCAAAGCCCAGCCCGACACCCATTGCAGTGACAAACCACTGCATTTTCGACCATTCAATGCCGATCAGCGAGAAGCCGACAATCCCGCCGACCAGGGTAATACTGTATTTGGTCAGCGTGGTAATCGCGTAACCGGTACCCGGAGTCAGATCGAGATGCTGTAACAGCGCCAGTTCCAGCAATGCGGGAAGGTTCCGCACCAGCTGCGTGGTGATGATAATCACCAGAATGGCGACAAAGACAGAGCCGAGCGTAATCGGCTGGAGGGTATCCACACCGTTGATACTGCTGCTGACATCCCAGAGCCGGATATTTTCCAGGAAGGAGAAGGCGGTGTGCAGTTCAGACCAGAGCAGAATACAGGATACCAGGGCAATCATGGTCAGAATCGAACGGACCAGCCCGACTGACTGCGCACTGATGGTATCGAGGTCAATGACCTGCTCTTCAATATCAATCACACCTTCCGCGCTGTTGGCATTACTGTTGACGCTGCTGTCATCATCACTTTTTGCCCGTTGTGCCAGGATTTCAGCACGGCGCTGTTTGGCACGTTCAAAGGCGATACGGCGGCGCTGGATCAGCATCCAGCGGGTGATAATGTTGTAGACCACCAGCAGCATAAACCAGATGGCGACCGAGGTTTCCAGGCGGCCGAGCAGTGCCTGTGAAGTCGCGAGATAGCCGAGCAGAGCGGCAATCGCCGCCACTACCGGTGCCAGCAGGAGCAGCCACCACATTCCTTTGCTGACGGCATTGTCGCCGCTGCCGTGGCGGTCAAGATAGAGCGGAACTCCCGCACGGCGCAGGCTGCTGGTAATGATAAATAGCGCGGCACACAGCAGCAGGAAGCAGAGACGGCCGAGTGTCGGGGCAAACTCCCGGTCATTGAAGTATTCAAAGGTGGTCATTGCCATCATCAGCGGCACAATGACAAAAATGGAAAGCTGATAGAAACGCATTGCCCGTTTAACGCGGGCTTCCGGCCAGCGGAACTGTGCGATAAACAGCCCGTTAGGCCGGGCAAAGGTTGCGCAGAACATAAACAGCCACAGCACCGGTGTGGTGGCGCTGACACCGTCACCGATCGCTTTTGCCATCGGGTACTGCCAGGCATTCTGTAACCCGTAGCCGATAGCGGACCACAGTACCGGCAGCGGCAGAGAGACAAGCACAGACCAGAACAGCGTGCGCAGTGTGATGGAAAAGCGATCCAGTGTTACTTTACCGATACGCTGACTGGTTCTGTCCAGAAATGCCTGATAGTGACGGCGGTAGTTCAGGCCGAAAATCGCCAGCAGCAGGGTGCCGATGATATAGAGCGAAATCTCTTTGTTCTGCCACGAGAACATGGTTTTAAATGCGCCGCCGAGCTGCGCCAGGGTATCCAGTGACAGCAGTTTGGTCAGGCTGGTCAGTACCTCAATCGGGTAATTGAGGTAAACCGGTGTGGCATCCGCCACCCAGAACAGATAGCGGTGGGTGTCGTCGCGGACTTCAATCAGCACATCACTAAGCTGACTGGTGGTCACTTTGAGCTTGGTCAGCTCCAGAATTTCAGTATCGTAACCGGAGAGCAGGGAGCCGAGCAGTTCCTTGCGGTTCTGAATCAACTGCTGATAAAGCGAAGCCTGATCCGGCGGGAGGGCGGCTGTCTGTGACGTATCCGGTTCATTATTATTACCGGACAGGGCATCGAGCATATTTTCATATTTCAGACGCTCAACACGCAGGTCGGTAATCTCTTTATCCAGCTGCTGCGGTTTCGGCATGTCCGGCAGGCGGCTGAGCTGTGCCCGCAGGGCTTCCCCCAGTGCGGTTGAGCCGTTCAGCCACTGTGCCTGCTCCTGAATGGTGCCGAGTACCTGACGCGCTTTCTGGATATCGGTTGCCGCCTGGCGCTGCATCTCTCCGATATCACTCATGTGCGCGGCCTGATCATTCAGCACCTGCGACAGTTCGCGGTTAATATCAATCTGTTCTTTCAGGTACGGCGGTAAATCACCGGCCTGTTCGGCCAGCAGTTCGGTGCGTTCCAGCGCCAGTTCCGCTTTCTGCTGACGTTTGCCGTTGAGCACACTGCGCAACTGCTGAAGTTCGAGATCCAGCCGCTGATAGCGTTTACGCAGCAGTTCAAGGCGGATGCGGGTCAGTTCCTGGCGGTTATTGGCAGAAAGCTGAGCCAGTTCCAGCTCATTGACCGTTGCCTTGCGTGCCTGCACTTCTGCGGCGGCCAGCGTGGCCTGCGCCTCGGCAAGCGGGGTCAGCGGAGTTGCGAGTCCCTGCTGGCGGGAGGTGGCTTCATTCAGGAGACGGCGGGCTTCGGACTGCTGCTGGGGCAGGAGGGTCAGGGAATCGCTGATTTCGCGGTTTTTATCCTGCTCCTGCTGTAACAGCCGTCCCTGCTCCAGTAACTGTCCGCTGAGCTGGATAGCTTGTTGCTCAAGGTCGCTGATAGGGCGGGTGGTGAGAATTTTGGCCGGGGAATCACTCTCTTCCAGCAGCTGCTGACGTAATGCCCTGACCAGCTTCGGGAAGTTATCGATGGTGTCCTGATAGCTTTGTGCGCGTTCATCCGCAGCTTTGCTGTCTGTCAGCCAGTTCAGGGTCGCCTGTAACGCCTGAGCCATCTCAATATCTTTCGGATCTTTACTGCTCTCAATCCGCTTCAGTTCCTGGCGGATCTGCGGCTCGTTAATATCCGATGCCGCATATACCGCTGTCAGCGGGGAGAAAAGAAAAACCGCCAGTAAAAATGAGATAATCAGGCGCACAGGGGAGAGTCCTCAGTTAGTGGCAGCGGCGTCCGGTTGTGACGGGCATGCAGGGCTTTCTTCCGCGCAGGCGGCATCATCCGCCGTAATGCGGGTGGCCAGCAGTTCACCCATACGGGTGGAAACGCCGTTTGCCAGTGCACTGTTCAGTGCCACTGTATCCGCCGGGAACAGGTTGATCACGGTGGAGCCGAGCTTAAAGCGGCCCATCTCTTCGCCTTTTTTCAGGTTTACCGCACAGACACTGTCGTGTGCAGGGTAAGTCCAGCGGCGCACAATCCCTTCACGCGGCGGGGTGACCATACCGCACCAGACGGTTTCCATACTGCCGACAATCGTGGCGCCCACCAGAATCTGCACCATCGGGCCGAAATCCGTGTCAAACACGCAGATCAGACGCTCGTTACGGGCGAACAGGTTCGGGACATTGGCGGCGGTCAGCGGGTTAACGGAGAACAGGTCGCCCGGGACATAGATCATTTCACGCAGATGGCCGTCACACGGCATATGCACGCGGTGGTAATCACGCGGAGATAAGTAAGTGGTTACAAACTGCCCGTTGCGGAACAGATCCGCCAGCTGCCAGTTTCCGGCGAGCAGGGCTTCCAGGGTGTAGTTATGCCCTTTGGCCTGTAAAATCTGATCGTCACGGATAAGCCCCAGCTGACTGATGGTGCCGTCTGCCGGCAGTGCCAGGGTTTCGCTGCCCTGTACGATCGGGCGGACTTCCTCTTTCAGTGCGCGGATAAAAAACTCATTGAAGGTACTGTAAGCGATAAACTCGCTCTCTTTCGCTTCCTGCATATCCACTTTGTAGGCTTTGGCGAATGCTTTGATCACCAACTGTGTCAGCCAGCCAAGTTTTTTGTTGGCAAAGCGGCCCGCCAGCTGAGTAAGACACTGTTTAGGCAGCAAATATTGTAATTTTATTTTAAGAGTATCCAGCACATCGACCTCTGGTATTGTTTGTTATCTGCCGGTTTTTCCGGCGAATTCTGAACAAAAGGGGGCTATTGTACCTGTGCTTATTGCGCTTGTCAGTCTTCACCGGCCGTAAAATTACGGCGTGGTTTCACCTGTGCCATACTTTCCAGAATACGGTGATAATTTTCAAAGCGTTCCGCACTGATTTCGCCGTTCTCCACAGCTTCGCGCAGCGCACAGCCCGGGTCATCCCCGTGTTTGCAGTCACGGAATTTACAGCCGCCGAGATAATCGCGGAATTCCGTATATCCCTGAGTGACCTGTTCCGGTGTCAGGTGCCACAACCCGAATTCACGCACTCCCGGTGAGTCGATCACATCCCCGCCGTGCGGGAAATGATACAGCCGTGAGGCGGTGGTGGTGTGCTGACCCAGCCCGGAAACATCAGAAACGTTATTGACCAGGATATCCGCGTTTTCCGGCAGCAATGTATTGAGCAGGCTGGATTTCCCGACACCGGATTGTCCGGCGAAGATGGAAATCCGTCCGGCAAGTGCTGCCGTCAGTGCATCAATCCCCTCGTTGGTGTAGCCGGATACTTCCAGCACACGGTATCCGATATTACGATAGATATTCATTAAATCATTGACCTGGTCGCGGCTTTCGTCATTCAGCAGGTCAATTTTGTTGAGCACAATCAGCGGTTCCACACCGAGTGTTTCGCAGGCGACCAGATAGCGGTCAATAATATTGAGTGATAATTCCGGTAAAATCGCGGAAACAATCACGATCTGGTTGATATTGGCGGCGATCGGTTTAATACCGTCATAAAAATCAGGACGGGTCAGTACCGATTCACGTTCATGCACTGCCTCAACAATCCCGTTAACACGGCCTTCTTCGTTATTCTGCAACGCAGCACGCCAGACCACGCGGTCACCGGTGACCAGTGATTTGATAGTGCGGCGCAGGTTGCAGCGCTGTACCGAGCCGTCTGCGGCTTCAATATCCGCATGCTGCCCGAAACGGCTGATTACCTGTCCTTCTTGAGCCTCACCGAACAGGCTGTCCTCAGGCTCTGGGCGGTTCTCTTTGCGCAGTTTGCGCTGCTGGTTTGCCTGAACACGCCGTACCTGACCTTTGGAAAGTTTTTGTTTAGCCAACGAAACCTCGTCTGTTTTGACACCACGTAAAGAAGAAAGTGCCCGCCGGGGTGACTCGCGGCAGGGCGGATTACGCGCTATGATACACCATTCATTTTACCCGTCATCATTCAATCCGTGTGAACAAAAAACAGGCGGATACTCAGGTAACTATAGGATACAACATGGCAAAAAGTGAACAGAACCTTATCTGGATCGATCTGGAAATGACCGGACTTGACCCGGAACGTGACCGGATTATCGAAATCGCCACCATTGTGACAGATGCAAACCTGAATATTCTGGCGGAAGGCCCGGTTCTGGCGGTACACCAGTCTGATGAACAATTAGGTCTGATGGATGACTGGAATGTCCGCACACACGGCGCCAGCGGGTTAACTGAACGTGTCCGCGCCAGCACGTATTCCGACGCACAGGCAGAGCAGGCCACTATCGCGTTCCTGGAGCAGTGGGTGCCGCAGGGCGCTTCTCCTATCTGCGGTAACAGTGTCGGCCAGGATCGCCGTTTTCTGTTCCGTTATATGCCGGCGCTTGAGCAATATTTTCACTACCGTTACCTGGATGTCAGCACCCTGAAAGAGCTGGCCCGCCGCTGGAAACCGGAAGTGCTGGACGGCTTCACCAAGAAAAACACCCACCAGGCGCTGGATGATATCCGCGAGTCAATCGCGGAACTGGCTTACTACCGCGAAACCTTTATCCGCCTGTGATAAAAAACGGTGGCTGATTTTCAGCCGCCGGTCGGTTAATATTAGTTCAGGTTGCGTGTTTTATAGCATATTTGCCGGTTTTATCGGCATCTGAACAAAAAAATTCATTTTTTCGTGCCGGAGGGCTTGCCAGAAAATGAATTTTTCGTATAATGCGCTCCCCGTACCGAGATAGATTTTCAATCGAAAGCGGTGCGGGCAAATTGCAAAATATGCGGGAATAGCTCAGTTGGTAGAGCACGACCTTGCCAAGGTCGGGGTCGCGAGTTCGAGTCTCGTTTCCCGCTCCAATTTTGCAGATTGTCAGGTAATATACCGGTTGTGACGCGGGAATAGCTCAGTTGGTAGAGCACGACCTTGCCAAGGTCGGGGTCGCGAGTTCGAGTCTCGTTTCCCGCTCCAATTTTCAGATAGTCAGGTATATACCGTTGTGATGCGGGAATAGCTCAGTTGGTAGAGCACGACCTTGCCAAGGTCGGGGTCGCGAGTTCGAGTCTCGTTTCCCGCTCCAATCTTTTTCTTCTCTTCAGTCCCCCCGAACATTATTTTCTGAATAAAATCCTTTGCGTGATTTCTGTTACCGGTTCTGCCGGGAAAACTGCTGTGCGGTGCAAATAATCATCAGTCACAGTTATCCGCAGCACAAAACCGTCCACACTGAACTTTTGCTGATAATTTAATCTGTTAGATGCTTTTTTTTCGTAAATACGGGGAAAAGTCTTGCTAATCCCGGCGTGGTGAAATAGAATTTGCGCCCTCTCTGACGAAGGGCAGATGAACGATCACCAGCGGTGATTATTCAGACAGTGAAAGATTACCACCGGCACTTTCTGCACTATCTTTATGTCAGTTTCTGCTTTTCATCACCTTTCATGGGGTGATTAAGTCAAACAGGGGCAATTTTTTTGTCCGGATGTCATTTTTTATCCACAGCGCTGCGGGGCATGTTATTCACATCCCGGGGGTTCTGACACACTTTTCTGCACAGAGTTATCCACAGGCCGGTTTTGTCGGCTGAATCACAGAATTCCGCAAAATACTGAACGACAGTATATTTAATATATTGATATTTATATGTTAGTTTAATTTATGTGAATTGTGTGACGGCTCTCTTGTATTTTTTCTTCACATTGATAGGCAAGGTCTTTTTATATTATTCACAACACTGAATATTGTGGATAACTTAACGGGATTATGAGGCGGGATCAGGCGTCGCGCGGCAAACCTTTGGAAATGGCGCGGATAAGACGTTTTTGCTGTGAAGTCTGTATTTCGATACGTGATTCATCTCTTTTGGCATACTGACGGGCAGCTGCCCAGCGGATATGCTCATCAAGCCAGTCTGCCAGTCCGGTTTTTTCTGTCAGTGCAATAATAATTTTATCTTCATACGGTGCATTGCCGAGAGCGACACTGATATTTCTCAGCCAGCGCAGATATCCGATGCGCCGGATAGCCGAGCCCTCTGTCACCCGCAGGAAGGTGGCTTCATCCCAGGCGAATAAATCCAGCAGTTCCGGCGTGTGCAGGCGCTTGCGCGGCGAGAAATCCGCCTCGTCTGTCAGTTGTGAAAAACGGTTCCACGGGCAGATAAGCTGGCAGTCATCACAGCCGTAAATGCGGTTTCCCATCAGAGGGCGGAATTCTTCGGGGATAGCGCCCTCCAGCTCAATAGTGAGGTAGGAGATACAGCGGCGTGCATCGACAGTATAAGGCGCGACAATCGCCTGAGTCGGGCAGGTGGTCATGCAGGCGACACAGCGGCCGCACTGTTCTTCAACCGGGATATCAACCGGCAGCGGCAGGTTGATCAGCAGCTCGCCGAGGAAAAACCAGGAACCGGCTTCACGGTTTAAAATAAGTGAGTGCTTACCAACCCAGCCAAGACCCGCTTTGGCTGCCAGCGGGCGTTCCAGTACCGGTGCTGAGTCAACAAACGGGCGGTAGCTGAGGGTGTTTTCCAGAGCCAGCTCATCACACTCAGCCTGAATCCGTTCTCCCAGCTGCTTCAGGCGCTGGCGCAGAAGCTTGTGATAATCACGCCCCAGCGCATAACGGCTGATATAACCCTGCTCCGAGTTTTGCAGTACGGCAGCAAAGGACGCTTTGGCGGGAAGATAGTTCATCCGCACACTGATCACCCGCAGCGTGCCCGGCAGCAGTTCATGCGGGCGCGCGCGCATCATGCCGTGGCGCGCCATCCAGTCCATCTCTCCCTGATAGCCTGCATCCAGCCACGCCTGTAACTTCGGCTCTTCCGCGCTGAGATCCGTATCGCAGATACCGACCTGCTGAAAGCCGAGTTCGCGTCCCCATTGTTTGATCCGGGTGGCAAGCTGGTGTAAATCAGGGTGAGTGCTCATTAGTGAGTGTTTACTTACATTGCAGGTGTGATGGTGAATGGTGCGGAGTTTATCACAGACCGTCCGGCACAAAAACTGCGCATTATTGTCGTTTTTTCGCACGCCGTTATGCAGGTATGTCACCGGAATGTGGTATGTTTAACGGATTACACGCTCAATTATTTCAATAAAATAACCTGTGACGACAACGAGAATGAAAGAACGTCTGTTTACGCTGGCAGATGAAGCTGCCACTGTCGCGCTCGGCCGTGCACTGGCACAGCAGAGTCAGCGCGGATTTGTCCTGCATCTTTTCGGCGATCTGGGGGCCGGAAAAACCACCTTCAGCCGCGGCTTTCTTCAGGCGCTGGGGCATCCCGGCCATGTGAAAAGCCCGACTTACACCCTGGTCGAGCCCTATGAGCTCTCACCACGCCCGGTCTATCACTTTGACCTGTACCGCCTGGCGGATCCGGAAGAACTGGAATTTATGGGGATCCGCGATTACTTCGGGGAAAACACCGTGTGTCTGGTCGAATGGCCGCAAAAAGGGGCCGGTTTCCTGCCGGATGCAGATTTGGAATTGCACTTACGGTATGATGGTGAAGGACGGGAAGCCCGTTTTACCGCCCGTTCCCCTTATGGTGAAGAACTCCTGGATAAGTTAGCGGAGATGTGAGGAATTACCGATAATGAATGCATATCTGACACGGAAATCTGATGTGGCTGCCGTTTCATGGCTGACGGCGCTGTTTTTCTGCGTGAGCCTGCTGTTAAGTGCAGCCGGGCACGCCGCGTCCCTGACGGGCATCAATGTGAACAACAACGGTTCGCAGGGCACATTACAGCTCAGTTTTGATGGCAAACCGCAATATAAACTGTTTCCGCTGCATGACCCGGAGCGTCTGGTGATCGACATCCGTCAGCCGCAGAAAATTACCGGTCTGCCGATCAATCTGAATAACGGGCTGATTAAAGTGGTCAGAGAGAGCCGGGCGCCGGATGCTCAGCATCAGCGTATCGTGCTGGAACTGGCGGACAAAAACAGTTTCCGCGATGCTGCGGATAACAACGGCCTGACCATCACGCTGACCGGCAAAAACAGTTATAGCGCAGCTCCGGTGGCTGCCGCACAACCGGTCACCACCACAAGCGGCAAACCGCTGCGCATGAACAGCGGCAGTGCTGCTCCGGCATCATCGGCTCCGGCAGCTGTCACTCCGGCCGCTGCACCGGCACAGGCAAAAATCCCGGTGGTACCGACAGGTAAACTGCCGAAAAACAGCCGTCAGGTTGTGGTGGCAATTGATGCCGGACACGGCGGGAAAGATCCGGGCGCTATCGGCCAGAACGGCCTGAAAGAGAAAAACGTCACTATCAGTATCGCCCGCAAGCTGGAAAAGCGTCTGAAAGATGACCCGATGTTCAAACCGGTACTGACCCGTGACGGCGATTATTTTATCTCGGTGGCCGGGCGCTCCGAAGTGGCGCGTAAATTCGGCTCCAACATGCTGGTGTCCATCCACGCAGATTCCGCACCAAACCGTACCGCGACCGGTTCGTCAGTCTGGGTGCTCTCCAACCGGCGGGCAAACAACGAATTAGGTAACTGGCTGGAACAGAGCGAGAAACAATCCGAATTGCTCGGCGGTGCCGGTGATGCACTGGCAAACGGTGCGGATCCGTATCTCAGCCAGGCGGTACTGGATTTGCAGTTCGGTAACTCCCAGCGTGTCGGTTATGCCGTGGCGCAGGACGTGATCCGTCAGCTGCGCCAGATAGGCAAAGTCCACAAAGGCACGCCGGAGCACGCGAGCCTCGGGGTGCTGCGTTCACCGGATATTCCGTCCATTCTGGTGGAAACCGGCTTTATCAGTAACAGCACTGAAGAACAGCTGTTAGGATCTGACACTTACCAGGAGCAGGTCGCTGCCGCGATCCACGGCGGGTTACGCGCATACTTTACCGCGAACCCGTTACAGGCAGCGCCGTCCAAATAACAGGAGAACGGGGGCAATTATGGCGATCCGGATTTTACCGCCGCAGCTGGCAAACCAGATAGCCGCAGGCGAAGTGGTTGAGCGCCCGGCATCGGTGGTGAAAGAACTGGTGGAAAACAGCCTGGACGCCGGTGCCACCCGTATCGATATTGATATTGAGCGCGGCGGCGAAAAGCTTATCCGCATCCGTGACAACGGCTGCGGTATTGCCAAAGACGAGCTGGCGCTGGCGCTGGCCCGTCACGCCACCAGTAAAATCGCCACACTCGATGATCTCGAAGCCATCATGAGCATGGGGTTCCGGGGTGAAGCGCTCGCCAGTATCAGCTCCGTATCACGCCTGACCTTTACCTCCCGCACCCGCGACCAGAACGAAGCCTGGCAGGCATATGCCGAAGGGCGCGAAATGGCGGTGACGCTGAAACCGGCGGCACATCCGGCGGGCAGTACCGTGGAAGTTCTGGATCTCTTTTTCAATACACCCGCGCGGCGCAAATTCCTGCGCACTGAAAAAACTGAGTTCGGCCACATTGATGAAGTGGTACGGCGTATCGCGCTGTCCCGTTTCGATGTGGCCATTAATCTCACTCACAACGGCAAACTGATGCGCCAGTACCGCCCGGTTAAAGCGGAAGATCAGCAGGAGCGCCGGCTCGGGGCTATCTGCGGTACTGCGTTTATGCAGCAGGCGCTGGCGGTAACCTGGTCTCACGAAGAGCTGGAGATCCGCGGCTGGGTGGCTTCACCGGCAGAATACAACGGCCCGGCGGATTTACAGTATTGCTATGTTAATGGGCGGATGATGCGCGACCGCCTGATCAACCACGCTATCCGCCAGGCTTATGAAGACCGGCTGAGCGGCGATCAGCAGCCTGCCTATGTCCTTTACCTGACTATTGACCCGCGTCAGGTGGATGTGAATGTTCATCCGGCCAAGCACGAAGTGCGTTTTCATCAGGCGCGGCTGGTGCATGACTTTATTTATCAGGCGGTGCTCAGTGTGCTGAAACAGCATGAGCAGCCGGTCTCTCTGTTTGAACCGGATCCGTCTGCACCGCAGACACAGCATGTGCCGGAAAACCGTGCGGCAGCCGGTAAAAATATCTTTGAGCGTGAGGAAGCACTCACACCGCCGCCGCACCGGGAAACCACCGGGGGCGGCGCGTCTCACAGCGGCCACAGCAGCGGAAAACCGGCATATTCTGCGGATAAACCCGTTTACAGCCCGAAAGAAGCCGGAATATATCAGTCACTGATGCAGACACCGGCAGAAACCCGGCCGCAGCTGTTTCCGGAAAAAAGCACTTTTCTGTCAGAAAACCGGATCAGCGCCGCAAGTGAGCCGGTGACGGAAAAAAGTGAGCGTGTAAGTTTTGGTAAAATCCTTACGCTTTATCCGCCGTGTTATGCGTTAATTGAGACAGATGCAGGTATTGCGCTGTTTTCCCTCAGCAAAGCATCACATTATCTGCGTTGTCAGCAACTGATCCCGGGAGAGCAGGGACTGAAATCCCAGCCGCTGATGATCCCGCTTCAGATGGCATTAAACGCACAGGAGTGTGAGACATTTACGCAGTTTGCCGGGGTATTGCGTACTTTCGGTATAGAAGGCTCAGTTTCCCGTGGAAAAGCGACGATTCGTACGGTATCGTTACCGCTTCGTCAGCAAAATTTACCGCATCTTATCCCTGAATTACTGCGTTTCCTGGCTGATAACCCGGAGGGGGATGAGAAAGCCATTGCGTCGCGGCTGGCAGAGATGCTGGTCAGTGAACCGGCGGCTCAGAGCAAAGCCCAGGCAGTGCAACTGCTGGCCGATGTGGAGCGGCTGTGCCCGCAACTGGTGCGCAGACCGCCGGCAGATTTATTGCAATTAATTGATTTAACTGAGGTCGTTGCAGCATTACGTCATGAGTGAACAGAATCATCATAAACCCGCAGCCCTGTTTCTGATGGGGCCGACGGCTTCAGGAAAAACCGCGCTGGCGATTGAACTTCGTCAGCACCTGCCGGTGGAAATCATCAGTGTGGATTCCGCACTGATTTATAAGGGGATGGATATCGGGACCGCAAAACCCGATGCTGCCGAACTGGCACTTGCCCCGCACCGGCTGATTGATATTCTCGACCCGTCAGTGGCCTATTCCGCCGCCGATTTCCGCCGTGATGCGCTGGCGGCAATGCATGAGATAACCGCGCAGGGAAAAATTCCGCTGCTGGTCGGCGGAACCATGATGTATTTCAAAGCATTGCTGGAAGGATTATCGCCGCTGCCGTCCGCTGACCCGGAAATCCGGGCACAGATTGAGACGCGGGCGGCACAGGAAGGCTGGCAGGTTCTTCATGATGAACTGAGCCGGATTGACCCGGTCGCCGGGGCGCGGATCCACCCGAATGATCCGCAGCGGCTCAGCCGGGCACTGGAGGTATACTATATCTCCGGCAAAACAATGACAGAACTGACGGAAACTGCAGGGGAGAATTTGCCCTTTAATGCTTATCAGTTTGCCATTGCACCGGCAGATCGTAAAATATTGCATCAGCGAATTGAAATGCGTTTTCAGATGATGCTGAAAGCCGGTTTTGAGGACGAAGTCCGTGCGCTGTATCAGCGCGGGGATCTTCATCCGGATTTGCCGTCGATCCGTTGTGTCGGCTACCGCCAGATGTGGTCATATCTGGCCGGAGAAATCAGTTATGATGACATGGTGTATCGGGGCATTTGCGCCACCCGTCAGCTTGCCAAGCGGCAGATGACGTGGTTGCGGGGTTGGGAAGGTGTTCAGTGGCTCGACAGTGAACAGCCTGAACAATCTCTTAAAGCCGTTATGCAGGTTCTTCGTGCATAGCGCCGTTGATTGTGTACAATTAACGGGTTACGAAAGTTTTTGAGTAGTTATTTTTCGAACCCAGCTTGGGTTTCATTTAAAAAACAACAAAATAAGGAAAATACAGAATGGCTAAGGGGCAATCTTTGCAAGATCCGTTCCTGAACGCATTACGTCGCGAAAGGGTTCCGGTTTCTATTTATCTGGTCAACGGTATTAAATTACAGGGTCAGATCGAATCATTCGACCAGTTTGTTATTCTGCTGAAAAACACGGTCAGCCAAATGGTTTACAAACACGCGATCTCTACCGTCGTACCTTCCCGTCCGGTTTCTCACCACAGCGGTGGCGCAAACCCGGGGACCGGCGGCAGCAATTACCACCAGTCAGCCGGTAACGGTGGTGCGCAACAGGATACTGATGGCGCTGAATAAGTCAGTGTGCAGTTATCAATCGCGGAAAAACATAGGTAGGGAGACTTTACCTGTGTTTTTTCCTGCGTGTTTTTCACTCAGCCTGAGAGGTTCTGCCGTTGTTTGACAGGTATGAAGGCGGTGAACGGGCCGTACTGGTCCACATATTTTTCTCACAGGATAAGAACACTGATGATCTCAGTGAATTTGAATCCCTTGTGACATCCGCGGGAGTGACACCTGTTCAGATAGTCACCGGCAGCCGCAGCGCCCCGCACCCGAAATATTTTGCGGGTGAAGGTAAAGCGGAAGAGATTGCCGATGCTGTCACCGAAAGTGAAGCCGATGTGGTGCTCTTTAACCATGCCTTAAGTCCGGCGCAGGAACGCAACCTCGAGCGTTTATGCCAGTGCAGGGTGGTTGACAGAACCGGGGTTATCCTCGATATCTTCGCCCAGCGGGCACGGACACATGAAGGTAAATTACAGGTGGAACTGGCGCAGTTACGCCATCTTTCCACGCGTCTGGTCCGCGGCTGGACGCACCTTGAACGTCAGAAAGGCGGGATTGGTCTGCGGGGGCCGGGTGAGACTCAGCTTGAGTCCGACCGCCGGATGCTGCGGGATAAAATCAAACAGATTTCAGGGCGTCTCGAAAAAGTGGAACGCCAGCGCGGACAAGGCCGTCAGGCGCGCAGTAAAGCGGATATTCCGACGGTGTCTCTGGTCGGTTACACCAACGCCGGGAAATCCAGTCTGTTTAATCACATAACTGATGCGAAAGTCTATGCTGCGGATCAGTTATTTGCGACACTCGATCCGACCCTGCGGCGGATTGATGTCGATGATGTCGGCACGGTGGTGCTGGCGGATACGGTCGGGTTTATCCGTCATCTGCCGCATGATCTGGTGGCGGCATTTAAAGCCACGCTGCAGGAAACCCGCGAAGCGACACTGCTGCTTCATGTGGTCGATGCGGCGGATAACCGTGTGGATGAAAATATTCATGCGGTTAATGCAGTTCTGGAAGAGATTGATGCACATGAAATTCCGGTTCTGATAGTGATGAATAAAATCGATATGCTGGACGATTTCGAACCGCGTATCGACAGAAATGAGGATAACCTGCCGGTCAGGGTCTGGCTTTCAGCACAGACCGGAGCAGGGATCCCGTTGTTGTTCCGGGCACTGACGGAACGCCTTTCCGGTGAGATCGCACACCTGGAATTGTGTCTGCCTCCGTCGGAGGGTCGTCTGCGCAGCCGTTTTTATCAGCTTCAGGCGATTGAACGCGAGTGGCTTGATGATGACGGCCGGATTTGCCTTGAAATCAGGCTGCCCATTGTTGACTGGCGCCGCCTCTGCAAGCAGGAACAACAGTTAGCCGATTACGTTATCTGATTATCAGCGGCGTAATATATTAATTGAGAGCGCGTTTTTGTGCTCTTAGCCCTGAAAAACCGATCATAAAAGAGTGGAGCGAAGGCATGGCGTGGAATCAGCCCGGTAATAACGGACAGGACCGCGACCCGTGGGGGAGCAGCAATAAAGGCGGCAACTCCGACGGTAACAAAGGCGGCCGGAACCGTGGGGCATCTGATCTCGACGATCTGTTCCGGAAAATGAGCAGAAAACTCGGTGGTCTGGGTGGCGGTAAAGGCGGAAACAATAACGGGCAGTCCGGTGGGAACAATCGTCCTCCGGTACAGTTCGCGGGCGGACGTATTATCAGTCTCGCTATTGCCGCCGTTGTTGTTGTCTGGGCCGCAACCGGCTTCTATACGATTAAAGAAACGGAGCGCGGCGTGGTTACGCGTTTCGGTAAATTCAGTCATGTGGTTCAGCCGGGTCTGAACTGGAGACCGACCTTTATTGATCGCGTTACTGCGGTCGATGTGGCGACCGTCCAGGATCTGGCCACCAACGGTATGATGCTGACCGCTGACGAGAACGTGGTCCGCGTTAACATGAACGTGCAGTTCCAGGTAGTGAACCCGGAAGATTACCTCTTCAGCGTCACTAACCCGAACAACAGTCTGCGTCAGGCGATGGACAGCGCGGTGCGCGGGGTTATCGGTAAGTTCACCATGGAGAAAATCCTGACGGCGAACCGTACCGTGGTCCGTAACGAAACCCAGAAAGTCCTCGAAGAGACAATCAAGCCTTATAAAATGGGGATAGCGATTGTCGATGTCAACTTCCAGGAAGCGCGTCCGCCGGCTGAAGTTCAGGCTTCATTCGATGACGTGATTGCCGCGCGTGAAAACGAACAGCAGTCCATCCGTGAAGCGGAAGCTTACTCGAACGAAGTTCTGCCGCTGGCAAAAGGTAATGCGCAAAGTATGATCGAAAGCGCACAGGCGTATAAAGCCAGTATCGTGCTGAAAGCGCGCGGTGAAGTGGCCAGCTTCTCGAAAATGCTGCCGGAATACCGTGCGGCACCGGATATCACCCGTGAACGTCTGTACATTGAGACAATGGAACGTGTGCTGAGCAATACCCGTAAAGTGATTGCCAATGATAAAAGCAACAGCATGATGGTGCTGCCGCTGGATCAGATTATGCGTGAGCAGAGAGCCGCCTCTCAGGCTGCACCGGCGAAAGCTGCTGCCACACCATCATCCGCACCGGCAACACAGGCACCTGCAGGCCGTCAGGCACAAAACAGCAGCCAGAATCCGAATGTACCCGCTGAATACAACAACACGTATGATCTCAGCAGTTCGGGTATCCGTGGTAACACTGAACGCACAGGGAGACAATAATCATGCGTAAGTATTTAGCCGTTATTGTTATTCTGGTTTTAGGCGTTCTGTATGCGTCTGTCTTTACCGTTCAGCAGACCGAGCGTGGTATTGTGCTGCGCTTTGGCAAAGTTCTGCGTGATGCGGATAACAAACCGATTGTGTATGAGCCGGGTCTGCATCTGAAAGTGCCGTTTATTGAAACAGTGAAAATGTTGCCTGCCCGTATCCAGACACTGGATATCCAGGCTGACCGTTTCCTGACAAACGAAAACAAAGACCTGATCGTCGATTCTTACCTTAAATGGCGGATTAGTGATTTCAGCCTGTATTATCTCGCGACAAACAGCGGTAATATTAATCAGGCTGAAAACCTGCTGAAACGTAAATTCAGTGACCGTCTGCGTTCTGAGTTCGGTCGTCTGAGCGTGAAAGAGATTGTGACGGATTCCCGCGGTACATTAACGACGGAAGTCAAAAATGCACTGAACGAAGGGAGCTCCGGTAACGATCCGCAGGCAACCGATGCTGATAACGCTATTGCCGATGCGGCAGCGCGTGTTCAGGAAGAAACCAAAGGCGCACAGCCGCAGGTGAATCCGAACAGTATGGCGGCGTTAGGTATCGAAGTGGTGGACGTCCGTATCAAGCAGATTAACCTGCCTGCGGAAGTCTCCGAAGCTATCTTCCAGCGTATGCGTGCAGAACGTGAAGCCGTGGCGCGTCGTCACCGCTCACAGGGTCTGGAAGAAGCCATGAAGATTCGTGCGGTGGCAGATAAAACCCGTACTGAAATCCTGGCCGAAGCGGAGCGCCAGTCACTCTCCCTGCGTGGTGCGGGTGATGCGGAAGCCGCTAAACTGTTTGCGGATGCATTCAGTCAGGATCCGGATTTCTATGCGTTTATCCGAAGCCTGCGTGCTTATGAGCAAAGCTTCAAACCCGATGGCAACGACATTATGGTGTTAAGCCCGGATACGGATTTCTTCCGTTACATGAAGGCACCGACATCATTGCGTCCGGCTTCAGGCCAGTAAGTCCGGTAACCGCATAACCGGTACTGAAAAATCGTCAGCATGCTGATGGTCGCACTCTGATGAAGAAAGCCCGCTTAGGCGGGCTTTATTATGGACATTGATCAGGTGACTTTCATAAAGTGGATAAAAAGTGCTGAAAGGGCGGTCATGAGATGCTAGAATCCTTTTTTAAGCAACCAGGTAAAAACGAAATGGGTAAGAACGTTGTCGTATTGGGCACCCAATGGGGTGACGAGGGCAAGGGCAAAATCGTCGACTTGCTGACTGAACGGGCTAAGTATGTTGTTCGTTATCAAGGTGGCCACAACGCGGGTCACACTCTGGTTATCAACGGTGAGAAAACCGTCCTGCATTTAATTCCGTCAGGTATTCTCCGCGAAAACGTCGTCAGCATCATTGCTAACGGTGTTGTACTCGCACCCGATGCACTGCTGAAAGAAATGACTGCACTGGAAGAGCGTGGTGTTCCGGTGCGCGAACGTCTGCTGATTTCTGAAGCATGTCCGCTGATCCTCCCTTATCATGTTGCGCTGGATAATGCCCGTGAGAAAGCACGCGGTGCGAAAGCTATCGGCACAACAGGACGCGGTATCGGGCCTGCATACGAAGATAAAGTTGCCCGTCGCGGTCTGCGCGTGGGTGATCTCTTCGATAAAGAGACCTTCGCTCAGAAACTGAAAGAAATCCTTGAGTATCACAACTTCCAGTTAGTGAACTACTACAAAGAGCCTGCGGTTGACTATCAGAAAACCCTGGACGAAATCATGGCAGTTGCGGATATCCTGACCGGTATGGTTGTGGATGTCTCTGATCTGCTGTACAAAGCCACCGTTAACGGTGAGCTGGTGATGTTTGAAGGCGCGCAGGGTACACTGCTGGATATCGACCACGGTACCTATCCGTATGTGACTTCCTCAAACACCACTGCCGGCGGTGTTGCCACCGGTTCCGGTTTAGGTCCGCGTTATGTGGATTATGTTCTGGGTATCATCAAAGCTTACTCCACCCGCGTGGGTGCCGGTCCGTTCCCGACCGAACTGTTTGATGAAACTGGTGAATACCTGCGTACCAAAGGCCAGGAGTTCGGTGCGACCACCGGACGCAGCCGTCGTTGCGGCTGGCTGGACATCATTGCTATCCGCCGCGCTGTGCAGATCAACTCCCTGTCAGGGTTCTGCATGACCAAGCTGGATGTGCTGGATGGTCTGAAAGAAGTGAAAGTGTGTGTCGGTTACCGTTTACCGAATGGTGAAATCATCGAAACCACACCACTGGCTGCGGATAACTGGGAAGGCATCGAGCCTATCTATGAAGTGATGCCGGGCTGGACTGAAACCACCTTCGGGGCGAAGAGCCGCGAAGAACTGCCTCAGGCAGCACTGGATTACATCCGCCGCATTGAAGAACTGACAGGCGTTCCTGTTGATATTATTTCAACCGGTCCGGATCGTTCTGAAACGATGATCCTGCGCGACCCGTTCGACGCATAAGATCGTTCAGGTGATACCAGTCAGGGCCGGGCATGTTTGTCCGGCCTTTTGTTTTCTGACGCCGGGGTTTCTGACTATGTCATGACAGGAAATCCGGCGTTTTTAACGACAAATTTTGCTTAATAAGCAAAAGACACACATAATGATTATCCATTACTTATCATGTGATCCCCCGCGCGGGATGACAGAATTTCCGGGGTAAAATGTGCAGTTAACCAGTTTTACAGATTATGGCTTGCGGGCGCTGATTTATATGGCGTCACTTCCTGATGGTAAAATGACCAGTATCACGGAAGTGACGGACGTTTACGGCGTATCGCGTAACCATATGGTCAAGATAATTAACCAATTGAGCCATTTGGGTTATGTCGAGGCGATTCGCGGCAAAAATGGCGGGATCCGCCTGGGAAAACCTGCTAATACTATAGGTATCGGTGAGGTTGTCCGCGCGCTCGAGCCGTTAACACTGGTGAACTGCAGCGGTGAATTCTGTCACATTACTCCGGCATGCAGACTGAAATCGGTACTGAATAAAGCCATCCGGGAGTTCTTACAGGAACTGGATAAACACACGCTCGCTGATATGGTGCAGGACAATCAGCATCTTTATAAATTGTTACTGACGGACGAATAACGCCGTTCAGAAACCACGGAGGATACAATGTCAGTGGAAAAACAATCAAACGACCCTTATCGTGAGCGCGAAGCGGAAAAATATGATTCCCCGATCGCGAGCCGTGAATTTATTCTTGAAACTGTCCGCCGCCACACCAAACCGGTGAGCCGCGAAGATATCGCACAGGAACTGGGGATCACCGGTGAAGAGGCTCAGGAAGCCCTGCGCCGCCGTCTGCGCGCCATGGAGCGTGACGGGCAGCTGGTCTTTACCCGCCGTCAGTGCTACGCCCTGCCGGAGCGTCTTGATTTAATTAAAGGAACCGTGATCGGCCATCGTGATGGCTTCGGGTTCCTGCGTGTCGAAGGACAAAAAGACGATCTCTATATCCCGCAGGATCAGATGAAATTATGCATCCACGGGGATGTGATCCTGGCCCAGGTCATGGGGGCTGATCGCAAAGGCCGCCGCGAAGCGCGCGTTGTGCGTGTGACCGAGCCGAAAACCGGCCAGATTGTCGGCCGTTACTTTACCGAAGAAGGCATGGGATTTGTCGTGCCGGATGACAGCCGTCTGTGCTTCGATATTCTGATCCCGAAAGAGTCAATTAACGGCGCACGGATGGGGAATATCGTGGTGGCGGAACTGACCCGCCGTCCGGGCAAACGGGTGCAGGCGCTCGGTGTTATCACCGAAGTGCTGGGCGAGAAAATGGGCACCAGTATTGCGGTGGATATTGCCCTGCGCAAACATGAAATTCCGTTCACCTGGCCTGCTCAGGTGGAACGTCAGGTCGCGGATATCCGCGAGGAAGTACCGGAATCCGCCAAAAAAGGCCGTGTTGATTTGCGCGATCTGCCGCTGGTCACTATCGACGGCGAAGATGCCCGTGACTTTGATGATGCGGTACACTGCGAAGCCAAACGCGGCGGCGGCTGGCGTCTGTGGGTGGCGATTGCTGACGTCAGTTATTATGTGCGTCCGCAGACGGCACTGGATGATGAAGCCCGCAGCCGGGGAACCTCGGTTTACTTCCCGTCACAGGTCGTACCGATGCTGCCGGAAGTGCTGTCGAATGGTGTCTGTTCACTGAACCCGCAGGTTGATCGCCTGTGTATGGTGTGTGAAATGACCATTTCGGCGAAAGGTAAGCTTTCCGGTTACCGTTTCTATGAAGCGGTAATGAGCTCCCACGCCCGTCTGACCTATACCAAGGTGTGGAAAATCCTCGAAGGGGATGAAGAGCTGCGCGAACACTATGCACCGCTGGTAAAACACCTGGAAGAGCTGCACAAACTCTATAAAGCACTGGCGGAAGCCCGTGACGAGCGCGGTGCGATTGCCTTTGAATCCGAAGAAGCGAAATTTATTTTCAATGCGGAAAAACGCATTGAGAGCATTGAACCGGTACTGCGCAACGATGCACACAAACTGATCGAAGAGTGCATGATCATGGCGAACGTTGCGGCGGCACGCTTTGTTGAGAAAAACAACGAACCGGCGCTGTACCGTGTGCATGATCGTCCGAAAGAGGACAGCGTCATCAATCTGCGCACCGTCTTTAATGAGCTGGGTCTGACCCTGCCGGGCGGCCTGACACCGGAGCCGAAAGATTACGCCCGTGTCATGCTGGAAGTGGCGGAGCGTCCTGACCACGAGTTGTTACAGACTATGCTGCTGCGTTCGATGAAACAGGCGATTTATGATCCGGACAACCGCGGTCACTTCGGTCTGGCGTTACCGGCGTATGCCCACTTTACCTCACCAATCCGCCGTTATCCGGATCTGAGTCTGCACCGTGCGATTAAGTACCTGCTGGCAAAAGAACGCGGCGAAGGGAAATCGCAGACCGGCGCGTGGCATTACGATATGCAGAGTATGCTCCAGCTCGGTGAGCACACTTCCATGACGGAGCGCCGTGCCGATGAAGCCACCCGTGACGTGGCAGACTGGCTGAAGTGCGACTTTATGCAGGACCAGGTGGGTAATGTCTTTACCGGGCTTATCACCAGTGTGACCGGGTTTGGTTTCTTTGTCCGTCTGAATGACCTGTTTATCGATGGTCTGGTACACGTATCAACACTTGATAACGATTACTACCGCTACGATAATGTCGGCCAGCGTCTGATTGGTGAATCCTCCTCCAATGTGTACCGCCTGGGTGATGAAGTTGAAATCCGGGTGGAAGCGGTGCATATGGATGAGCGCACCATTGATTTCGCGCTGATTTCCACCACCCGCCGTGCCCGTAATGAAGGCAAAACCGCAAGAACCCGGGCGAAAGCCGGGGAGAAAGGAGATAAGCGCCGGGACGGTAAGAAAGGGGATCCCCGCCGTGACAAAAACTTCGAGCCGGACAGTGCATTCCGTAAGAAGAAAAAAGACGACGGCCCGAAAGCCCCGAAAGGTAAAAAATCAGCCCGGACCAAAAAAATCGAGGCAAATATAAAGGCGAAACGCGCGAAGAAAAAAGCTGAGAAGTAACCGCCTTTGATTTGAATTTTCCCACAATGAGGCATTGCGCCTCATTGTGTTTTATTGTCCCGCAACAAACGGAACGTTATGAGTGAAATTATTTATGGTATCCACGCTGTGGATGCTTTGCTGGCGCGTGATCCCAGCCGTTTTCTTGAAGTCTTTATCTTAAAAGGGCGTGAAGACCGCCGCCTGACCCCGGTTGTGCATGCTCTGGAAGCGGCAGGTGTCCGTGTGCAGATGGCCAGCCGTCAGTGGATGGACAGCCAGACCGAAGGTGCCGTCCATCAGGGGATTATCGCCAAAGTCAGAGGCGGCCGTCAGTATCAGGAGCAGGATCTGCCTGATCTGCTGGCTGAGCATGAGACTCCGTTCCTGCTGGTACTCGACGGCGTGACTGACCCGCATAACCTGGGGGCCTGTCTGCGTACCGCCGATGCCGCCGGTGTACACGCGGTGATCATCCCGAAAGACCGCTCCGCGCAGCTGAATGCCACGGCGAAAAAAGTCGCCTGTGGTGCGGCGGAAAGCGTACCGCTTATCCGTGTCACTAACCTGGCCCGCACACTGCGTCAGCTGAAAGACGAAAATATCTGGGTTGTCGGCACTGCCGGTGAAGCCACCCATGATCTGTATCAGAGCAAAATGACCGGCCCGGTGGCGCTGGTGATGGGCGCGGAAGGGGAAGGCATGCGCCGTCTGACCCGCGACCTGTGCGATGAACTGATCAGCATTCCGATGGCCGGGTCAGTCTCTTCCCTGAACGTCTCGGTGGCAACAGGTGTCTGCCTGTTTGAGGCCGTGCGTCAGCGCGCAAAATAATCCCGCATCACACACTTATTACCTTGTCTTTTGGGGCGGGTATGAGTATAGTTATGCGTCAAATTTTTCAGCCGCACTTAAACAAGTTCCTTGCCTCTCAGGGTTGCGGTTGCCCGGACAGGAGGCTAATAATCCGTAAGGAGCACTACTAATGCGTCATTACGAAATCGTCTTCATGGTTCATCCGGACCAGAGCGAACAAGTACCGGCAATGATCGAGCGTTATAAAACTGCTATTACTAACGCAGAAGGTCAGATCCACCGTCTCGAAGACTGGGGTCGTCGCCAACTGGCTTACCCAATCAACAAACTGCACAAAGCGCACTACGTTCTGCTGAACGTTGAAGCTCCGCAGGAAGTGATTGACGAGCTGGAAACTATTTTCCGCTTCAATGATGCCGTTATCCGCAGCATGGTTATGCGCGTTAAGCACGCGGTGACTGAACCTTCTCCAATGGTTAAAGCGAAAGACGAACGTCGCCCGCGCGACATGTCTGACGACATTGAAGAAAATGATGAAGCTGAGGAAACTGAAGAGTAATAACGGTGTCCGCTAACCGTCTGGTGTTATCCGGCACAGTGTGCAGGGAACCCATCCGGAAAGTCAGCCCGGCCGGAATTCCGCATTGTCAGTTTGTGCTTGAGCACCGCTCACAACAGCAGGAAGCCGGACTCACACGGCAGGCATGGTGCAGAATGCCCGTGGTTGCCAGCGGACAGACGATCCAAACCATTACTCGCAGTATAACGGTCGGCAGTCAGATAACCGTTCAGGGATTCATCAGCACCCATCAGGGGCGAAATGGATTATCAAAACTGGTTCTTCATGCCGAACATATTGAATTGATAGATTCTGGAGACTAGCCATATGGCACGTTATTTCCGTCGTCGTAAATTCTGCCGTTTCACCGCAGAAGGCGTTCAAGAGATTGATTATAAAGACATCGCTACGCTGAAAAACTACATCACTGAAAGTGGTAAAATCGTACCAAGCCGTATCACCGGTACCAGTGCGAAATATCAGCGTCAGCTCGCTCGTGCTATCAAGCGTGCACGCTACCTGTCTTTACTGCCTTACACTGATCGTCATCAGTAATCGGCACAGTCCATTAATGACTTTAAGAGGATAAGGTAATGCAAGTTATTCTGCTTGATAAAGTAGCAAACCTGGGCAGCCTGGGCGACCAGGTAAATGTTAAATCTGGTTATGCACGTAACTACTTAGTACCGCAAGGTAAAGCAGTTCCTGCAACCAAGAAAAACATCGAATTCTTCGAAGCACGCCGCGCAGAACTGGAAGCTAAATTAGCTGACGTTCTGGCAGCAGCACACGCTCGCGCAGAAAAAATCAATGCCCTGGGCGTTGTGACTCTGTCTTCCAAAGCGGGTGACGAAGGTAAACTGTTCGGTTCTGTCGGTACCCGTGACATCGCTGATGCTGTAACTGCAGCAGGCGTTGAAGTGGCGAAAAGCGAAGTTCGTCTGCCAAACGGCGTTCTGCGTACTCTGGGTGATCACGAAGTTCACTTCCAGGTTCACAGCGACGTGTTTGCAGAACTGAATGTGAAGATTGTTGCTGAGTAATCTCTGATTACACGGTAAACATCTTTGAAAGACGCTGGCTCAGGCCAGCGTTTTTTTTTGCAGTAAAAACCGGTGTTAAGAGCGGCGGTAACTGCCGTCTTTCTGTCGCTTAAAGGTGGCGGACTGCCCGTTAGCCTTATCAATCCTCAGCACAGAGACCGTATTTCCCTTTCCTTTGGTTACACTGATTTTATCCCCTGCCTCCACCTGATTAAGCGGCTTCTGCGGCCCCTCAACGGCTGTCATGCGAAATAAGTCATCCACCGGTAACCCGTTGCTGCGAAAGACCTGGGCGATGGTCTGGCCTTTTTTGAGGGTGAAACGCAGTGCATCTGCCTGTGCAGGCACCGCAGCAGGTGCAGGCTCTGCGGCCACCGGCGGCGGTGTGGTCGCCGGTTGCGGTGCCGGTTCGGTATTCAGTGCACCCGGCGGCAGATTATCCGGCAGCGGTAAATCCGGGATATCGGATGGTACCTCCGGCGGTGTGCCGGTCTGTTCAGCTATCAGGTCACCTAACGGATCTACCGGTGGTGTCAGCGTGATATTCTGAGGCGGAACGGTCATCGGCGGTTTCTGCGCGGCAGGCCAGAAAAACAGGATCAGCATGATAATCAGCGCAATGGCGGCGATAGCGTAAAGATGGCGCTTTGGCAGTAGTCTCATCATAATCTCCCGCTGTTCAGCATGAATAATTATCATCCGGTATTGTTCCAGTGTAGCAGCAGACTTACTGAAATTATTCGGAATTAGTCCTGTTTTATAAATTGATTGCGCTGTTTTCCGGAAATCACCGTGTTGCATCAGCTTTCACTGATTATCGGGTTTACCGGGGTACATCCTGCTGTTATGCTTGTTCGTCTTACTTATTACTCAGGTATCTCTCATGACACAACCGACTTTTGACACGATGGAAGCACAGGCAAGCTACGGAATCGGCTTACAAATCGGCCAGCAATTACAGGAATCCGGACTGAGCGGATTAGTACCGGAAGCCATCCTGGCCGGTATCACCGACGCACTGGAAAATAACCAGCCGGCTGTGGCGGTGGATGTTCTGCATCGTGCCCTGCGTGAAATGCATGAGCGTGCTGATGCTGTCCGCAATGAAAAACAGGCTGAGCTGGTTAAAGACGGCATGCGTTTCCTGGAAGAAAACGCGAAGAAAGAAGGCGTTTCCACCACTGAAAGCGGCCTGCAGTTCTCTGTCATTAATCAGGGTGACGGCGCTATCCCGGCCCGCACTGACCGTGTCCGTGTTCACTACACCGGCCGTCTGATCGACGGTACTGTGTTTGACAGCTCTGTACAGCGCGGCCAGCCGGCAGAATTCTCGGTAAACGGCGTGATCGCAGGCTGGATTGAAGCACTGACCCTGATGCCGGTCGGCTCCAAATGGGAACTGTATATCCCGAGCAACCTGGCTTACGGCGAGCGCGGTGCCGGTGCGGCAATCCCGCCGTACAGCACACTGGTATTCGAAGTGGAGCTGCTGGAGATCCTGTAATCTCTCTTTGTCAGCAATAACAGAATATGCGAAATGGCCGGTTTTCACCGGCCATTTTTATTTCTATACTCAGGTCTCCGGAGACGTGAACAGGATTACGCGACTCACTAACCGTTCTGTGAAAGAGGTGAAGGATGCTCAATCAAATTTGTCTGCTGGCCCGGCGGGCGGGCGATGCAATCATGGATATCTACCATCATCCCGACACACTGACCATCTCCGCCAAAGCGGATAACTCCCCCTTAACCGCTGCGGATTTAGCCGCACACCACATCATCGTGCAGGAACTGAAAGCCCTGACACCGGACATCCCGGTGCTGTCAGAGGAAGATCCGCAGCCGTGGTCTGAGCGGCAGCACTGGACACAATACTGGCTGGTGGATCCGCTCGACGGCACCAAAGAATTTATCAGCCGCAACGGTGAATTTACGGTCAATATCGCCCTGATTTCTGACGGCGTACCGGTGATGGGCGTGGTGTATGCCCCGGTACCGGACGTGCTCTATCTGGCAGAAGGCAAACACGCCTGGCGTGAGCGGGGCGGGCAGCGGATGGCTGTCAAAGTGGTGAATACAGATCTGCCGATGGTGGTGATCAGCCGTTCACATCAGGATGCGGAACTGGCGGATTATCTGGAGCAACTGGGGCCGCATGAAACCCGCGCTATCGGCTCATCCCTCAAATTCTGCCTGGTGGCGGAAGGTAAGGCGCAGCTCTATCCCCGCTTTAACCCAACCCACATCTGGGATACGGCGGCCGGACACGCCGTTGCACTCGCGGCCGGAGCGCATATTACGGACTGGAGCGGAAAAACGCTCGACTATACACCGCGTGAATCGCTGATAAACCCGGGGTTCCGCGTCAGCAGTTTCTGACTGCCATTTTATTCCCGGATAACAGTGTAATTTGCATGGTTATGCAAATTACACTGATTTTTCCCCGCCTGTTAAATTCTGTATCTGCTGACATTGATCCCGATATTTCAGCCTCACATTATTTATAAAACTTATAGTAATTATGAGGTTATTATTTCATTATTATAGTGTGACGGTGATCGATTTTCACTCTTATTTGTGAAGTAAATCGTAGTGAAGTGTCATTTTATGTAAAAATAGTGATTAAATCATTTGATTAATGAACCCGGGTGGTAGAATTGAGTCATACCTTAGGCATGAAAGAAAAGGTAAAGGGGAGGACATAAGTACGATGAAAATTTTCGCCCGTTACAACCCGGCTCAGATCGCCCGCTACGTGAAAACTTTATTCCGTGGCCGCCTGTATATACAGGGGATGGGCGCGTTTGAATTTGATTACGGCAAGATTTTACCGCCGAAAATCAGAGACAAACGCCACCTGAGTGCAATGAGTGAAATTAATCAGCAGGTATCGTTGCTGCAGGCGCAGCTGGCGTAATCACAATACCTGTCTGATGAAGAAGGGTTAGTTTTACGGTTTCTGGTGCTGTTCGTTGTGTGCCACGTCAGACTGACCCTCTTTGCCGCTTTCCGCCGCTGACGGACGCGGGACAACCGGTGCATCCGGGATCCGTGTAACCAGCAGCTGGTCAATCTTGTAGTTGTCGATATCCACCACTTCAAACTTAAAGCCTGAGAATTTCACGGAATCGGTCCGTTTCGGAATACGGCGCAGCTTATACATCAGGAACCCGGCGATGGTTTCGTAGTTGCTGTCATCCGGGAACTCATCAATATCCAGCACCCGCTGCACATCCTCAATCGGTGTACCGCCTTCAATCAGCCAGGAATTTTCATCACGGGCGACAATCTGCTCTTCCTGCCCCTGACCGACCAGATCTCCCATCAGGGTAATCATCACGTCATTGATAGTGATAACACCCATCACCATGGCGTATTCATTCAGAATGATTGCGAAGTCTTCCCCGGCATTTTTAAAGCTCTCCAGGGTGTCTGACAGGCTCAGGGTATCCGGGATCATCAGTGCCGGGCGGATTTGCACACCTTCATGCAGATTCAGGCTCTGGCCGTTCAGCACGCGGTTGAGCAGATCTTTGGAATCGACATAACCGAGCACATGATCCAGACCGCCGTCGCACACCAGGAATTTTGAGTGCGGCTGTGTGGAGATCTTCTCTTTGATGCTCTCTTCGTTTTCCTGCTTGTCGAAATAGACCACGCTCTCACGGGAGGTCATAGCAGACGGCACAGTACGGGATTCCAGCTCAAACACGTTTTCGATCAGTTCGTGCTCCTGCTTGCGCAGCACACCGGCGACCGCACCTGCTTCCACCACCGCGTAAATATCATCAGAAGTGATATCTTCATTTCGCGCCAGCGGGATTTTGAATAATTTAAAGAACAGGTTGGATAATCCGTTAAACAGCCAGGCCAGCGGGCGCAGTACTGTCAGGCAAAAACGCATCGGCTGGACAATCCGGATGGCGACCGCTTCCGGTTTGATCATCCCGAGACGTTTCGGGGTCAGATCCGCCAGCAGGATAAACATGGAGGTCACGATAATAAATGACAATACTGAGCCGAGCTGCTGTGCGGCGGCATCGGCCATAAAATTGCCGAACAGGGTGCGCAGCGCCGGTGAAAAGGCCGATTCACCGACAATACCGGCGAGGATCGCCACGGCGTTCAGGCCGATTTGCACCACGGTGAAGAACATCCCCGGTGCTTCCTGCAAACGGAGCACATGGGCGGCATTGGTATTGCCTTCGTCAATCATGACTTTGAGTTTGATACGCCGCGAGGCGGCCAGTGATATTTCAGATAACGAAAAGAATGCGCTGATCGCGCAGAGTAACAGGACGATTAATAAACTATTTAACATATAAGTTCCGAATGGCCGGCACGATTGCCTCTGGGCGCGCTGTTGTTGATTATGCGTGGCGACCGGTTATTTTAGATATATAGAGCATAAGTATCGGATATTAAAAAAGAAAGGCGCACAGAACATCCAATTTGTCTGTGCGCGGATGTGCAGTATAGCACCGGAACGGGAAAAGCGGCTAGTTTCTCAGCGAAGGCGGAAGACAAACACCGATCCCGCCGAGCCCGCAGTAGCCTTCCGGGTTCTTATCCAGGTATTGCTGGTGGTAATCCTCCGCCACATAAAACGGGCCGAGCGGGCGGATGGCCGTGGTGATACTGCGGCTGTCGTTATTGTCATTCATCGCCTGCTGATACTGCTCACGGGAAGCAAGTGCCTGCACGCGCTGGCTGTCAGACTGGGTATAGATAGCAGAACGGTACTGTGAGCCGATATCGCCGCCCTGTTTCATGCCCTGTGCCGGGTCGTGGTTTTCCCAGAACAGACGCAGCAGATCGGCATAGCTGATAACGGACGGGTCATACACAATGCGGACGGCTTCAGCATGACCGGTGTTGCCGGTGCAGACGCCTTCATAGGACGGGTTCTTTGTCGTACCACCGGTGTAACCGGCGGTGGTGCTGTACACGCCCGGCTGCTGCCAGAACAGGCGCTCCACGCCCCAGAAGCAGCCCATAGCGAAATACGCGGTATCAAAGCCGTCAGGCACATGGTTCACATCATGGCCGGTTACGGTATGGCGCGGGCTGATGGTCAGTGCCACAGCGCTGTCCGGCAGTGCATCAGCGGCGGAAACAGGAGATACAACAGTGTCCTGCGGGTATTGAGTGGTGTTTTGTGTCATTTGCGGTGGCTCCTGTTTTAAGAATAATCGGTGCATTATCAGCAGATTTCAGGTTATTTATCTTATGTATCTATAGTAAACTTCAAATTATTTTCATTTATACCCTTATTCATTCACATTACCGGTTCGTTGGCTGTATTCTGAATGAATAAAGGTATATCTCAGTCAAATCGCAGAAATTCAGGAGTTGATGTGATCCGGTACCCTCTTGTTTGTGTTGTCGCTGTGTCTCTCACATCCCCTCTGGCATATAGTGCAAATCTTCGCTTAAAAGTGGAAGGGCTCAGCGGGCAACTTGAAAAAAATGCAAGAGTCCAGCTTTCCACTATCACGACCGATGAGGTCGTGGCTGACGGCCGTTTTCGTGCCCGGGTGGAAAAAGCCATCAAAGAAGGGCTTCGTCCGCTGGGGTATTATGAGCCGGTGATCACCTTTGATTATCAGGACAATGCACCGCCTGCACGGCCGGTGTTGTATGCCCGTGTCGTCCCGGGGGAACCGGTTAAAATTGCCGGGGTTACCGTGGATATCGAAGGCGCGGCAAAAACTGATCCCGCATTCAAAAAATTCATTACCAAAAATACACCTGAAACCGGGACTGTCGTCAATCACGGCGAGTACGAAAGTTTTAAAAGCGGATTATCAGGGCTTGCCTTAAAACGCGGCTATTTTGATGCCGAAATGGAAAAAAGCCAGCTCGGCATTGCGCTTTCCCGTCATGCGGCCTACTGGGATTTTGTGTTCAACAGTGGCAAACGATACCGTTTCGGGAAAGTGAATTACCAGGGCTCGCAAATCAGCGATGAATACCTGGAAGGTTTGGTGCCGTTTAAAGAAGGCGATTACTACACCTCTGATCAACTGGCAGAATTTAACCGTCTGCTGGCGGAAACCGGCTGGTTCCAGTCCGCGATCGTCACCCCGGATATTGCAAAGGCCCGGGCGGATAACAGTGATTATCTGACCATGGATGCCTCATTCACTCCGCGCGCGCAAAACTTTGTCGAGCTGGGCGGCGGCTTTGCCACCGATGTGGGGCCGCGTGTTCAGGCGAAATGGAATAAGCCGTGGGTGAATTCCAGCGGCCACAGCCTGACCTCCAGTATCAGCCTGTCCGCGCCGGAACAGATTATTGATACCTCTTACCGCATCCCGCTGAAGGTCAACCCGATTGAGCAGTATTACGCCGTCTCCGGCGGGTATAAGCGTACCGATCTGAATGATACCAAAGCCGATACTGCGACAGTCAGTGTTTCCCGTAACTGGGATTTATCCACCGGCTGGCAGTACGGTATCAATATGCGCTGGAGTCTCAGCCACTTTACCCAGGCGGATATCACCAACACCACCATGCTGCTCTATCCGGGGGTGAATGTCAGCCGTGTCCGTTCGCGGGGCGGGATGATGCCATCCTGGGGGGACAGTCAGCGCTACTCAGTGGATGTTTCCAATGAAATGTGGGGCTCGGATGTGGATTTTTCCATTTTCCGCGCCCGTAACGTCTGGGTGAGAACGCCGTGGGATGGTCACCGCTTTGTGATGCGCGGCAACCTCGGCTGGATTGAAACCAATAACTTCGACAAAGTCCCGCCTGATCTGCGTTTCTTCGCCGGTGGCGACGGCAGTATCCGGGGTTACCGTTACAACAAAATCTCACCGGAAGATGCTGACGGCAAACTGACAGGGGGCTCGCGGCTGGTGGTCGGCTCGCTGGAATACCAGTACAACGTGACCGGTGACTGGTGGGGCGCGGTATTTGTGGACAGCGGTGAAGTGGTGAATGATATCAAACGGAGTAATTTCAAAACCGGTGCCGGTGTCGGGGTACGCTGGGCATCACCGGTCGGGCCGATCAAATTTGACCTTGCCGCGCCGGTAGGTGATAACGAAACGAAAAATATCCAGTTTTACATCGGCTTGGGGGCAGAACTCTGATGAAATGGCTGAAGTATCTGAAATGGCCGGCAATCATTCTGCTGGTTCTCATTCTGCTGACTGGCGGCACACTCGGCTGGATCCTGGGGACACAGTCCGGCCTGCATTTTGCGCTGAATCTTGCACCGCGTGTGGTCTCCGGCCTGGCTATCGGTCAGGTTGAGGGTGATCTGCGTAATCTGACCCTGAAGCAGGTGAAATACACCATGCCGGGTATTGATGTCAGCGTGGATAAGGTCAACCTGGCGCTGCGCCTGAGCTGTCTGAAAGACATGACACTCTGTGTTGAAAACCTCAGCACGGACGGCACGCGCGTTGCTGTCGATACGGCAAAACTGCCGCCGTCAGAAGAAACTCCGCCGTCAGAGCCGCTGACAGAGCTGAATGCGCCGCTGACCATTTTCCTGGATTCTCTCTCTGTGACCAACACACAGGTCACCGTGGATGATATGGCGGTAAATCTGGATACCTTCCGCACCGCCATGACCTGGCAGGGCGACCAGTTGACCCTGAAACCAACGGTAATTAATGCCCTTTCTGTTGTGCTGCCGAAAAGTGACCCGGCTGCGGCAGAAGAACCGGCGCCGGCAGCGGATGCACCGGAAAAGCCGTTAGGTGAAACTATCAGTGAGATTTTTGCTCAGCCGATGCTGGCGGAACTGCCGGAGGTTATTCTGCCGCTGAATATCTCAGTGGAAGGTATTTCCGGTGAGAACTGGCAGGTGAGCGGTGATGCGCCGGTAACCCTCAATTCCCTGCACCTGGCACTGTTTAACAAAGGGCAGGTGCTGACCCTCAGTGATCTGTCTGCGGATGCGCCACAGGGCAATATCGCGGTCAGCGGGGAAGTGGCGCTCAGTGAAAAATGGCCGGTGGCGTTGTCGGTGAAAGGCCATGTCCGTGATTTTGAGGAATTCAGCGGGCAGGATCTCGATCTCACCCTGAACGGCGGGCTGCTCGATGAGCTGAAACTGGCGCTGGCACTGAAAGGGCCGGTCAATGCCACGCTGGATGCACAGACCAACCTGACACAGGCCGATCTGCCGCTGCTGCTGACCCTGGAGAGTCAGAAAGTCAGCTGGCCGCTGACCGGTGAGGCGGATTATCAGCTTGATGGCGTGAAACTGCGCCTTAACGGGAAAGTGAGCGGTTACGACCTCTCCCTGCGTTCGGATATCAAAGGAAAGGACATCCCGCCTGCGCTGCTGACGCTGGATGCGAAAGGGAATACTGAACAGCTGAATCTTACCCGGCTGCGCCTGAATGCGTTACAGGGCTTTGCGGAAGTGACCGGGGTGGCGGACTGGCAGAAAGCCATCAGCTGGCAGGCGGTTCTGACGCTCTCCGGGCTGAATACCGCAAAAGCCTATCCGGAGTGGCCGGCCAAAGTGGACGGCAAAATCAGTACCCGGGGCAGCCTGTACGGTGGTAACTGGGAGCTTGAAATCCCGGATATCACCCTTGACGGCAAAGTGAAAACCTATCCGCTGAAAGCGCGCGGTAATGTGAAAGGTAACGCAGGCGGTCAGTGGACAATCCCGGATCTGAAACTGGCACTGGGTAACAATAAACTGGATGTGCGGGGCGAGCTGGCAGATGCCTGGAAGCTGGATGCGGATATCAATGCACCGGCGCTCGGCGGCCTGGTTCCGGGGCTGGCGGGAACGGTCAAAGGGAAGCTCAATGTCCGTGGCAATATGGAAAAACCACAGATCCTCGCCGACCTGGCTGTTCACAGCCTGAAATGGCAGAACGATCTGTCGGTGGCGGATGCGAAAATCAAAGGGGATATCACCTCCGCAGAGCAGATCAAAGGCCAGCTGGATGTGACGGTGAATCAGCTGAAGCAGGCCGATCTGGTGATCAGCAACCTGACCCTGAATGCCAAAGGTACCGAAGCACAGCACCAGCTGAAACTGACCATGAAAGGCGAGCCGGTCTCGGCACAACTGATGCTGAACGGCGGATTTGACCGTAAAACCGAAACCTGGAAAGGTACGCTGAATAACACCCGCTTTGACACACCGGTGGGTGAGTGGTCACTCAGTAAAGCAATGGCGCTGACCTATCTGAATGAAAAACAGGAAGTGACCATCGGCACCCATTGCTGGGTAAATCCGGATGCCCGTATCTGTGTGCCGAAACCGATCACCGCCGGGGCTTCCGGTAATGCATCTGTTGCCCTTGAACGTTTTGATCTGGCGATGATTAAACCATTCCTTGGCCCGGATACCCGGCTGGACGGCGTATTCAGCGGTAATGCCAATGTCCGCTGGTTTGCGGACGGTTCACTGCCGGTGGTGGATGCCTCCCTGAAAGGCAACGGTGTGAAGGTGGTGCAGAACCTCGACGGCACGAATCTGCCGGTTGCATTTGATACCCTGACCATGACCGCCGCCATGAAGAACGGCAAACTCAATCTTCAGTGGCTGATTGCTATCGCCGGTAACGGGAAAATTAACGGTAATGTCCAGATTTCTGATCTGGAGAAACGCCGCCAGCTGAGCGGGAATGTCGGGATCGATAATATCTCGCTGGATCTGCTGAAACCATTGCTCGGCAAAGGGGATAAAGCCACCGGGCGGCTGAATGCGGGGCTGCGTCTGGGCGGTAATGCTGCATCACCGCTGCTGTTTGGCCAGCTGGGATTATCAGATCTCGCCGTCAGCGGCCGTCTGCTGCCGTTTGATATCACAACCGGCGGACTGACCGTGAACTTTGATGGCGCCCGTTCTGATCTCAGCGGAAACATCAAAACGCCGGAAGGGTATCTTAACCTCAGCGGTAACGCGGACTGGCGCAGAATGGATGCCTGGAGTGCGCGGATCTTCGCACAGGGTGACAAACTGCGCGTTTCCCTGCCGCCGATGATCCGGATTGATGTCAGCCCGGATCTGGTCTTTGAGGCGACACCGTCGATGCTGAAGCTGGACGGTACGGTCAATATTCCGTGGGCGCGGATCACCGTGCATGAAGTACCGGAGTCTGCCGTCAGCGCTACATCCGACGAAGTGATGCTGGATGACAACTTACAGCCAATCCGTGAGAAACAGATCAGTATTCCGATCCTGAGTAATCTGCGGATCCATATCGGTGATGATGTGCTGCTCGATGCCTTTGGTCTGAAAGCAAAACTGACCGGGGATCTGAAAGTCGCCCAGGATAAACAGGGACTGGGGCTCAACGGCCAGGTGGATATTCCGCGCGGGCGTTTCCATGCTTACGGGCAGGATCTGCTGGTGCGCAAAGGACAGATTCTGTTCTCCGGTCCGGCTGATCAGCCGTTCCTTAATCTGGAAGCTATCCGTAACCCGGATAACACCGCCAACGGCGTGATCGCGGGTGTCCGGGTGACCGGGCTTGCCGACAGACCGAAAGTGGAAATATTTTCTGACCCGGCGATGTCCCAGGAAAATGCCCTCTCTTATTTGCTGCGCGGTGAGGGGCTGGATTCCGGTGACGCAGACAGTTCGCAGATGACATCCATGCTTATCAGCCTCGGGGTGGCACAAAGCGGGCAGTTAGTCGGAAAAATTGGTGAAACATTCGGTATTTCGGATCTGGCGCTGGATACCCAGGGTGTGGGCGATAAGTCGCAGGTTGTGGTCAGCGGTAAGATAACCAACGACCTGCAGGTAAAATATGGTGTCGGTATATTTGACTCCTTAGCGACCTTAACGTTACGCTATAGGTTAATGCCCAGGTTATATCTGGAAGCGGTGTCTGGTGTTAACCAGGCGATCGATCTGCTTTATCAGTTTGAGTTTTAATATATGCGAGTGATCGTTTATGGCAGTTTGCGGCAGAAACAGGGCAACCATCATTGGATGACCTATGCCGCCCTGCTGGGAGAATATACGCTTGAAGGCTATGACCTGTATGATTTGGGACACTATCCTGCGGTGGTACCGGGAACCGGTTCGATCGAATGTGAAGTGTACCGGATCTCCTCGTCGATCCTGACTGAGCTGGATGAATTAAAAAAAGATGGTCAGGATTACCGGCGTGAATTGGTTTCAACGCCGTACGGCAGTGCCTGGATTTACTTATATCAGCGTCCGGTGGACGGACTGGTGAAGATAAATTGCGGGGACTGGCTGAAACGGCACGAGGCAGATGGCCCGGAAAGCGAATGATTTCCCTGTGAATAAAAAAACCGCTGTGAAAACAGCGGTTTTTTTTGTCTCTGAAACGGACTGCGGATTATTTTTTCGCAGCGCGTTCGAAAGAAGCAATGATTTCAGCTTTGGCGGCAGCAGCATCTTCCCAGCCGTCAACTTTCACCCATTTGCCTTTTTCGAGATCTTTGTAGTGCTCGAAGAAGTGAGTGATCTGAGCTTTCAGCAGCTCAGGCAGATCGTTCACATCTTTAATGTGATCGTATTCTTTGCTCAGTTTGGTGTGCGGAACCGCAACCAGTTTGGCATCTTCACCGGATTCGTCGGTCATTTTCAGCACGCCGACAGGACGGCAGCGGATCACTGAACCCGGCTGTAACGGATACGGAGTCGGAACCAGCACGTCTACCGGATCACCATCCAGAGATAAGGTGTGGTTGATGTAACCGTAGTTACACGGGTAGAACATAGCGGTTGACATGAAACGGTCAACAAACAGTGCACCGGATTCTTTATCAACTTCGTATTTAATCGGATCTGCGTTGGCAGGGATTTCGATAACAACATAGATATCTTCTGGCAGCTCTTTACCTGCCGGAACATTATTCAGGCTCATGAACGGATTCCTTAATCTTCAGAACAAATAGCGTGGCGGATATTATAACGAAAAAAAGGCGGTGGTATACCGCCTTTTCCTTCGCTTACTGTTGGTTACTTCCCGTTTTCGTCCGAGAATTCCGCCATAAAGCTTTCGGCTTTCTCTACCATTGAGCGGGTACCGACAAAGTACGGTGAACGCTGGTGGAGTTTTTCCGGAATGATATCGAGGATACGGTTCTTACCGTCACTCGCTTTACCGCCAGCCTGTTCCGCGAGGAATGACATCGGGTTGCACTCATACAGCAGACGCAGTTTACCGTTCGGGTGGCTTGCGGTGCTCGGGTAGATGTAAATTCCGCCCTTGAGCAGGTTGCGGTGGAAATCCGCCACCAGAGAGCCGATATAACGGGTGGTGTACGGGCGGTCAGTTGCCGGATCTTCTTCCTGGCAGTATTTGATGTATTTTTTCACGCCGACAGGGAAACGGATGTAGTTCCCTTCGTTGATGGAATACATTTTACCGTTTTCCGGGAATTTCATATCCGCCTGGCACAGGCAGAACACACCCAGAGACGGGTCATAGGTGAAGGCGTGAACACCGTTACCGGTGGTATAAACCAGCATGGTGGAAGAGCCGTAAACCACATAACCGGCAGCAACCTGGCGGTTACCCGGCTGGAGGAAGTCAGCTTCGGTGACCGGCTGGCCCAGCGGGGTGATACGGTGATAAATAGAGAAAATAGTACCGACTGACACATTCACATCAATATTGGATGAGCCGTCGAGCGGATCCATCAGAACCACATATTTGGCGTTTTCCGCACGGCCGCCCTCAAAAACAACAATGTCGTCTTCTTCTTCGGAGGCAATACCGGCAACTTCACCACGGGCTTTCAGCGCGGCTTTCAGTTTCTCGTTGGCATAGAGATCCAGTTTCATCTGGACTTCGCCCTGCACGTTTGAGATACCATTAGTACCAAGGATATCAACCAGCCCGGCTTTGTTGATATCACGGTGAATAATCTTAGCGCCTAACTTAATCGCGGAGAGGAGTGCAGTCAGTTCTCCGGTGGCGTGAGAAAAGTCCTGCTGTTTTTCGACGATAAATTCGCCTAATGTTTTCATGACGTACGTCCTGAAGTGGGTGAAATAAAAGTATTACGAAAGCGGTTGCCCGTAAACGCGGGTGCAAGTTTAGCCAAAGAAAATCATAATTGATAGGCTAATCCGTTTCAGTTCTTTTGAGAGATGGTTAGAATAGTGACCAACGTCATGCTATTGGATAAAAAATAATGCATATTCATATTCTCGGTATCTGCGGCACCTTCATGGGCAGCCTGGCTATCCTGGCCCGTGCACAGGGGCACAAAGTGACCGGTTCGGATCAGAATGTCTACCCGCCGATGAGTGATTTACTGACAGAGCAGGGGATCGAACTGATTCAGGGTTATGACCCGGCTCAGCTGATGCCGCGCCCGGATATGGTGGTGATCGGCAATGCCATGAAACGCGGAAACCCGTGTGTCGAGGCGGTGCTGAACCAGGGAATTCCTTACACTTCAGGGCCGCAGTGGCTGCATGACCATGTACTGCCGGAGCGCTGGGTGCTGGCGGTTGCCGGGACTCACGGCAAAACCACCACTGCAGGTATGCTGGCGTGGATTCTGGAAGACTGCGGCTATCAGCCGGGCTTTTTGATCGGCGGTGTCCCGGGGAACTTTGATGTTTCCGCCACGCTGGGTAACAGTCCGTTCTTTGTTATCGAAGCGGATGAATATGACTGTGCATTCTTTGATAAGCGCTCAAAATTTGTTCACTACAGCCCGCGCACACTGCTGCTCAACAACCTCGAGTTTGATCACGCGGATATCTTTGAAAACCTCGCTGCGATTGAAAAACAGTTCCATCATCTGGTGCGTGTGGTGCCGGGTGACGGCAAAATTATCGCCCCGGCGCAGGATGCCAATCTGAAACAGGTGCTCAGTATGGGCTGCTGGAGTGAGGAAGAGTACACCGGCGACAACGCCCGCTGGCAGGCGGAGAAAGTCACCAATGACTGCGGTGAGTTCGATGTGCGTTATGACGGTGAAATCAGCGGCCGCGTGACCTGGGGACTGGTGGGCGAGCATAATATGCAGAACGCCCTGATGGCGGTGGCTGCCGCACATCACGTCGGTGTGCCGGTCGCGGAAGCCTGCCGTGCGCTGGGGAAATTTATCAACGCCCGCCGCCGCCTTGAGCTGCGCGGTGAGGTGAACGGTATCAGTGTCTATGATGACTTTGCGCATCACCCGACGGCGATTCTGGCCACATTACAGGCGCTGCGCAGTAAAGTCGGCGGTACAGCCCGCATCCTGGTGGTTCTGGAGCCGCGTTCAAACACCATGAAAATGGGGATCAGCAAAGACGATATCGCGCCTGCGCTGGGTCGTGCGGATGAAGTCTTTATCTTCCAGCCGGCGAATATTCCGTGGCTGGTCAGTGAAATTACCGAGCGTTGTGTACAACCGGCATACTGGAGCGGTGACCTGGATGCGCTGACCAATATGGTGGCCGAACATGCACAGCCGGGGGATCATATCCTGGTGATGAGCAACGGTAGCTTCGGTGGTATCCACGATAAACTGCTGGAAAAACTGAAGTAATCTGAGCAAGAATAAAAAACCGCGCGGTGCATCAGTACCACGCGGTTTTTTTATGATTAACGGCGGATTACAGTTCCTGCTCGAACAGGGCGAGAATCGCTTCGTAAAGCTGTTCTGTGGTGAAATCTTTGGCCGGTGTCGAGAAAATAGTGTCATCCCCGGCGATACTGCCGAGAATGCCCTCGGATTTGCCGATGGAGTCCAGCAGACGGGCAATCAGCTGTGCTGCTCCCGGGCTGGTACGGATAACCACAACCGAATCATTGTAATCAATATCCAGCACCAGGTTTTTTAACGGGCTGGTGGCTGTCGGAACACCCAGTTCCGCAGGCAGACAGTAAACCATTTCCATTTTCGCGTTACGGGTGCGGACAGCACCGAACTTGGTCAGCATCCTGGAAATCTTGGACTGGTTAATATTCTCAAAGCCCTCTTCCTGCAGGGCGGTGACGATCTCCCCCTGAGAGCTGAATTTCTCTTCTTTCAACAGCGCCTTAAACGCCTTGATCAGATCTTCCTGTTTAGAAGGTGCGCGCATAGTCTTTCCTGCAAATTTGGATACGAACCTTATTATTATGCGGAAAAATGCATTTTTATGCAAATTAAACCCTGTGGTCTGACCGGGGGAAACCGCATTAATGGTCAAAACTGGTGATCAGCTCACGTAATTGACATTGCTTATGACTCTGACCGGGTTATCACCGGAGGTAAATATATTGTTAATTAAATGAGGTTGTTATCAGTTACGCATCGGTATATTAACGTGCATGACTATAAGTGCACTTAAAGTAAAATAATTGTCAAAATAGTGTTCCTTATCTCATTAACAGATAAGCGATTTGTTTAGAATGGATAACAATAGACAAACAGATTCAAATGCGTGAATATGCAATCAGTCTGTTAAAATATTGTATTCACAGCCCTCATGCACGGATTGGCGCCTGATGCGCAATCGTGCTAACCGTCCCAAGTTAAGGAGTCTCAGGATGAAAGTTGCAGTTCTCGGAGCAGCAGGTGGTATTGGTCAGGCTCTCGCCCTTCTTCTTAAAACCCAGCTTCCTTCAGGTTCAGATCTTACTTTATATGATATCGCACCGGTCACACCGGGTGTGGCAAAAGATCTCAGCCATATTCCGACCGATGTCCGGATCACCGGATTCGCGGGAGAGGATCCTACCCCTGCATTAGAAGGCGCGGATATTGTCCTGATTTCTGCCGGTGTGGCCCGTAAACCCGGCATGGATCGTTCTGATCTGTTTAATGTTAACGCGGGGATCGTCCGCAATCTGGTGGAAAAAATTGCCAAAACCTGTCCGAAAGCATTAATCGGCATTATCACCAACCCGGTGAACACCACAGTGGCGATCGCGGCAGAAGTGCTGAAAAAAGCCGGTGTGTATGACAAAAATCGCCTGTTCGGCGTGACCACGCTGGACATTATCCGTTCCAACACCTTTGTGGCGGAACTGAAAGGCAAGAAACCACAGGAGCTGGAAGTGCCGGTTATCGGCGGCCACTCCGGTGTGACCATTCTGCCGCTGCTGTCTCAGATCCCGGGTGTCAGCTTCAGCGACGCGGAAATCGACAGCCTGACCAAACGCATCCAGAACGCCGGTACTGAAGTGGTGGAAGCCAAAGCAGGCGGCGGGTCCGCAACGCTCTCTATGGGCCAGGCAGCCGCGCGTTTCGGCCTGTCACTGGTTCGCGCCATGCAGGGTGAAAGCAATGTGGTGGAATGCACTTATACCGAAGGTGACGGCAAATACGCCCGTTTCTTCGCCCAGCCGGTCGTGTTAGGCAAGAACGGTGTTGAGAGGCGTCTGGATATCGGCTCACTCAGTGCATATGAAGAGAAAGCACTGAACGGCATGCTGGATGTGCTGAAGGCCGATATTGCGCTTGGTGAGAAATTTATTAACAGCTGAATTATTAAATAGTTGTATTTATTTTTTTGAGCCGTAAATAAAACCGCTAATTACGATTAGCGGTTTTATTGTTTTTATAAGTATATATTGAAATTAATTAGTTACCTTCACTCTTATTTTCCTATCTAATAATTCACCTGTGATAGAATTAAAATAACGGCTGGGCCAAATCTCTGACGGATGGACGGCGAGAAAGTCTGCGATGAGCCATTCACCCTTCGGCCACGGCCGGGAAAGCGCGTTAGCAAGCGTTGAGGAGCTGAGTCCCGCACTGCGCGACAAGGCGGCTAGGGTTGTCCCCCGTTTCTTCAGCGATGCAATTATATCAGCAGGGTGCCAGTCAGATTTACCGGAATCCATATATTGAGTCCTTTTTATTTTAGATTAATGTTGTGTTAGTGGTATAAATAACGGGTTGCCATCACATTAAAGATGAACCCAATTCGTTATTAAGAAAATAAAATACCATTATTTTTCTAAATATTTTCTTAAATTTTTTCTTAAAAATATCTTTTTTGAACTCTGTTACAGAATTAAGAAACAGAATGAAAATGGGCAGGTAACACAAAGGAATGAATGAAGTAAGCATATTTACTTACTTAACATAAGGAGTTTGTTGATGAAACAAAAGCGGTTTTTACCTGTTATCAGGCGTGATACGCCAGCAGCAGCACTGAGTCGGATCTCATTTTCTGCCCGGTGGTCATTGTAGTCAGTGTTTACCGTTATTGTAATAAAATATGCCGATTATTCACAAAAAGATGATGTTTTATCCTTGCATTTGTAAAATATTCTCGTGAAAATCGGAATGAATCCGGAAGCTGTTGAAAAATTCAGTGTAGCTAAAGCATTTGTCATTTTTAGGAAAGTGCCCGGCAAATTCACGCAGTTTAAGCACGGAAATTGCCGATTTTTTGCTGAAAATGGGTTGCAGGAGAAAAGATGAAAAAAGAATGGTATTCCGCGAAGGAATTGGTTGGTTTGGCGGGCTTGCCATCATCTCCTCAAGGTGTCAACCTGATGGCGAGACGGGAAGGCTGGCATCAGCGGCGCAAGCGCGGCGTGCAGGGAAAAGCAGTCGAATACAGTATCGATAGTCTGCCGGATGAAGTTCAGGCGATCCTGCATGCATGTGATAACAGCGCGAGCTATCAGGCGAAACGGCAGGATGCGTTTCTGATCTGGGTGGAAGCCTATTATCAGCTGACCAGAGAGGAACGGGAGAAAATTGTCACGTTCATTCTGCGGGAAGGGCTGGCTAAACTGATCCAGCATCTTGATGCACAGGAGCTTCCGGGCAGCCGGGAGCCGGACGAAAAACCGGAATAAAAAAACGGGATCTGTGAAGATCCCGTTTTCTCATGCAATGATCAGGCTGAGCGGCGGACTGCGATATGGGCCAGGCCGGCCAGTGCATCTTTGTACTGTGAGTCCGGCAGTGCGGACAGGGCTGCGATAGCTTTGTCCGCTTCTTCTTCGGCGCGGGCATAGGTGTAAGCCAGAGATCCGCAGCGCTTCATGGTTGCAAGAACCTGCTCCAGCAGGTGACGTCCGTTACCCTGTTCAATCGCCTGACGGATCAGCGCGGATTCTTCCGCATTACCGTTGTGCATGGCGTGGAGCAGCGGGAGCGTCGGTTTGCCTTCGTCGAGATCATCCCCGGTATTTTTGCCGAGTGTCGCGTTATCCGCATCATAATCCAGAACATCATCGATCAGCTGAAACGCGGTACCGAGAAAGCGGCCGTAATCCTGAAGGGCCTTTTCCTGTTCCGGTGTGGCACCGGCCAGAATTGCCGCAGATTGTGAGGCAGCCTCAAACAGGCGGGCAGTTTTGCTGTAGATAACCTGCATGTAATCCGCTTCGCTGATATCCGGATCGTTGCAGTTCATCAGCTGCAGCACTTCTCCTTCCGCGATCACGTTTGTCGCTTCTGACATCAGTTTCAGCACACGCATGGAATCCAGATCCGTCATCATCTGAAAGGATCGTGTGTAGATAAAATCCCCGACCAGCACACTGGCGGCATTGCCGAACACTTCGTTGGCTGTCTGTTTGCCGCGGCGCATGTCGGATTCATCCACCACATCGTCGTGCAGCAGGGTGGCGGTATGAATAAATTCGATCAGAGCCGCCACCTGAATATGTTTGTCGCCGTCATAGCCCAGAGCCCGGCCGGTCAGCACAGCGATCATCGGGCGGATCCGTTTCCCGCCGCCGCTGATAATGTAGTAACCCAGCTGGTTGATAAGCGATACGTCCGAGGTCAGCTGTTTTTGAATCTTTTGATTGACTGCGGTCATATCATCCGCAGTCAGCGCGATTATTTGTTCTGAGTTCATATGACTTGCTTTAACCTTGTTTTTGACATCCCGATCAAAGGTAATGGTTTATGATAGCAGCGTTTTTTTATATTTTATGATTGTACTGTAAAAAAGCTGCAAATAAACGGCTATCTGTAAAGTGACGTTTTTTTACCATTAGATCGTTTTCAGCACTTGTCATTTGCAGCGTTTTTGCGTAAAATCCGCGCCCTATTGTGAATAATTTTATAGTGCACTCTGAGAATCAAATTTTATGGGGTGTGCGGAAAGCGGAGTTAATATGTACGCGGTTTTCCAAAGTGGTGGTAAACAACACCGGGTCAGCGAAGGTCAAATCGTTCGCTTGGAAAAGCTGGACATCGCAACAGGTGAAACTGTTGAGTTTGACCAGGTTCTGATGGTTGCAAATGGTGAAGACATCAAGATCGGCGCTCCAGTCGTTGAAGGTGTTAAAATTAAAGCTGAAGTGGTTACACACGGTCGCGGCGATAAAATTAAAATCGTTAAGTTCCGTCGTCGTAAACACAGCCGGAAACAGCAGGGCCACCGTCAGTGGTTCACTGATGTTAAAATTACCGGTATCGCTTAAGTTAATAGGAGAGCAGATCAATGGCACACAAAAAGGCTGGCGGCTCGACTCGAAACGGTCGCGATTCTGAAGCAAAACGTCTGGGTGTAAAACGTTTCGGTGGTGAAGCTGTATTAGCAGGCAGCATCATCGTTCGTCAGCGTGGTACTAAATTCCACGCAGGCAGCAACGTAGGTTGCGGTCGCGACCACACTCTGTTCGCGTTAGCTGACGGAAAAGTCAAATTCGAAGTTAAAGGCCCGAAAAGCCGTAAATTCATCAGCATCGAAGCTGAATAAGTTTTTCACGTCTTAACCGAGTCCGAAAGCCCTGCAAACCTTTTGCAGGGCTTTTTATATGCGTAAAACGTCATCCCGGGTCATACTGAACCGGTAGTCCGGACACGGCAACGTTACGGAGAAAAGTAATGAAATTTGTAGATGAAGCTAAAATCCTGGTTGTGGCAGGAGATGGCGGCAACGGATGCGTGAGCTTCCGTCGCGAAAAATATATTCCGAAAGGCGGACCAGACGGCGGAGACGGCGGCGATGGCGGTGATGTATACCTCCAGGCCGATGAAAACCTCAATACCCTGATTGATTACCGTTTTGAAAAATCATTCCGCGCTGAGCGGGGTCAAAACGGCCAGAGTCGTGACTGTACCGGTAAACGGGGCAACGATATCACGATTAACGTGCCTGTAGGCACCCGTGTGCGCGATATGACCACCAATGAGGTACTGGCGGACATGTTGCAGCACGGACAGCGTCACATGGTTGCCAAGGGCGGATTTCACGGCCTGGGTAACGCACGCTTTAAATCATCCGTTAACCGTGCACCGCGTCAGCGCACCATGGGTACCCCGGGCGAAACCCGCGAACTCATGATGGAACTGATGCTGCTGGCTGACGTCGGGATGCTGGGGATGCCGAATGCCGGTAAATCCACCTTTATCCGTTCTGTCTCTGCGGCAAAACCAAAAGTGGCGGACTATCCGTTCACCACACTGGTACCGAGCCTGGGTGTGGTGCGGATGGATAATTCACAGAGCTTCGTAGTCGCGGATATCCCGGGACTGATCGAAGGCGCATCTGACGGTGCCGGTCTGGGGATCCGTTTCCTGAAACATCTGGAACGCTGCCGCGTGCTGCTGCACCTGATCGACATCTGCCCGGTGGATGAAAGTGATCCGGTGGAAAATGCGAAGATCATTGTCGGCGAACTGGAAAAATACAGTGAGAAGCTGGCAGAGAAGCCGCGCTGGCTGGTCTTCAACAAAGTCGATCTGATTGATCCTGAAGAAGCGAAAGCCCGTTCTCAGGCGATCGCGGATGCACTCGGCTGGGAAGATAAATTCTATATGATCTCTGCGGTTAATCACGAAGGCGTGAAAGCACTGTGCTGGGATCTGATGGAATTCCTCAACACCCATGCCCGCGAAGCAGTGGCCGAAGTACCGGCTGCGGACGCGAAAGTGGACTTTATGTGGGACGATTACCACAAAGAACAGCTTGAGCAGGCAGAAGACGATGATGACTGGGACGACGACTGGGATGAAGACGACGAAGAAGGTGTCGAGTTCATCTGGCAGAAATAATCGTCAGAATCCTGAGCAAAGAAAAACCCGGTGAATACGCCGGGTTTTTTATTGCCGTTAGTTTTTCAGCAACTCAGTAATTACGGTATAAATCTTTATACAAATGCCCTTCAAAGCGGACCAGCGGCACACGGCGGCTGCGCTGCTCGGCAGGCGGGACGGCATAAGCGGAAATAAACTGGACGAACGCAATGCGCTGTCCGCTGGCGGTGGTGAGGAATCCGGCCAGGTTATACACGCCCTGTAATGAACCGGTTTTGGCGGAGAGCTTACCGTTAACGCCCGCTTCTGTCAGACCGCCGCGGTATTGCAGTGTGCCGTCATAGCCGGAGAGCGGCAGCATTTTGATAAATTGCAGCTGATCATCATGCTTGGCTATAAATTGCAGCACTTCCATCATGGTCGCCGGGGTGATCAGGTTGTGACGGGATAATCCGGAGCCATCCACCATCACGGTATTGCCCATATCAATACCGGCTTTCTCTTTCAGTACCTGACGGACGGCCTGCTGGCCGGAACGCCAGGTGCCCGGCACGCCGTAATAGCTGCGGCCGATGGTGCGGAAAACTTCATCGGCAATCATATTGTCGGATTTTTTCAGCATTTTGGTCAGCAGAGCATGCAGCGGAGCGGATTGTGTTTGTATCAGTACGGTGCCCGGCTGTTCCGGGTGGGTCTGACGGCGGACATTGCCGCTCAGGGTGATCCCTGCATGGATCAGTTCATTTTTGACGATCGCCCCGGCGTAGCTTGCGCCGTTCTGGACACCGAATGCCAGCGGCAGCGGTTCGCTGCGCTGATTCATACAGCCGGTGATGGTATAGCGGTTCAGTTCACCCGGCACCACATCCAGCTCACAGAAACGCCCTTCGGCAGAGCCGCGTTCGAGGGTTCTGACCTCACTGAACATATTGACCGGATAATACTCCGAGGTGCGGATATAGGCGGTATCGCCGGGTTTTTCCCCCGGGTACAGCGTCACTGAAAAGCAGTTACGGTCGATGATCGCAGCGCCCGGCGGAGCACTGAAGCACTGGGTTAAATCATTCCACACCCAGCCCGGCGCTTTGTCATGACTGGCAAAGGCAGAGATATCGATCACCAGATCACCGTCGATGGCCTGTACCCCGGCTTTACGCAGTTCATTGACCATATTGCGGATCTGCTGGCGGGTGAGGGTCGGATCACCGGTAAAACGGGTGATTAAATCCCCTTTCAGGGTAGTGCCCTCAACATGTCCTTTGGTTTCCAGACTGGTGGTAAAACGGAAATCCGGCCCCAGCTGTAACAGGGCGGCAAGTGCCGTCACCACTTTCTGGGTACTGGCGGGCAGCGCCATCTGCTGCCCCTGATATTCCACGATTGGCTGAGAATCGCCCACCCGCTGTGCAATCATCGCCAGGTTTGTACCGGCGGGCAGATATTGGGTATATTGTTCGACCGGGGTGGCTGCTGCACCTGCAGCCAGTAATACTGACAATCCCATCGCATATGCGAGCCGGGTAAAAACATTCATTGAGCGACCTATCCATCACAATCGGGGGTGAGAGCCCGTTATACTAAAGCCACGGACCGGTAAAAGTAAACGATGACCCGCATTGCGCTCCGGGATAGAATACCGGGACAGGATCTCAGTTCAGCCCGCGCGGATAACGCGTCAACCGCGCTGACAGTATCCGCAGTGCGATGGCCGTATCAGCGCAGATTTACACGGTTTTACTTAATAGTAGTGTGCCACACATGGCGCATAAGGTACTGTTATCGTTTAATCAGGATGATATGACTATTACTTAGGAATGATTCAGAGGTAGAGAATGAAACAAATCCCTATGACGGTACGCGGCGCAGACCAACTGCGTGAAGAATTAGAATTTCTCAAAAATGAGCGCCGTCCGAAAATTATCGCTGATATCGCGGAAGCCCGCGAGCACGGCGATCTGAAAGAAAACGCAGAATATCACGCCGCCCGTGAGCAGCAGGGTTTCTGTGAAGGCCGTATTCAGGAGATCGAAGCCAAGCTCTCCAATGCGCAGGTGATTGATGTCACCAAAATGACCAACAATGGCCGGATTATTTTCGGTGCGACCGTTACCGTTTTTAACGTCGCAACGGATGAAGAGCAGACTTACCGCATCGTGGGTGATGATGAGGCTGATATCAAATCAAACCTGCTGTCAGTGAACTCCCCGATTGCCCGCGGCCTTATCGGTAAAGAGGTTGACGACGTGGTTGTCATCCAGACACCGGGCGGTGAAGTTGAGTATGAAGTAATCAATGTGGAATACCTGTAAGCTGCGTCGTAAAAAAACAGCACAATACGGATATTTCATCAGAAAAATGCAGTGAAAGGCGTTTTTACTGAACTTTACATCCGGGTGGCAGAGCACTGAGGCGGCCCGGATATGAAGAAAATCTGAAAGGAATGCCACCGGCCGGACGATATCATCAGAAATCATCTGCCGGTGGCATTTTTTTATAAATATGCAATTATCATTTAGGTAAAATGATCTTCCGGGCTTCCGACGGACGGTAGAGCACCAGAATTTTACCGATAATCTGCACATTGTAAGCACCGGTTTCACGCACAATCGCATCTGCAATCAAGGTTTTCATTTCACGGTCTTCGCCCGCGATTTTAACTTTGATAAGCTCATGATGTGTAAGAGCCACTTCAGTTTCTGCGAGTACGCCTTCAGTCAGACCGTTGTTGCCAATCATGACAACCGGGTTCAGATGATGAGCGAGTGCTTTCAGGTGCTGGACTTGTTTTTTAGTGAGGTTCATCGTTTTTTTTGCTTAATAACTATTGAAAACGGTGTATTCTACCGCCATATCATGCTTATCACCATCATTAGGTGAGGAGTACTGTCTGCGGTAACGGGACTTTTCGTCCGGTTATGCGAAAAAACTGAGTCAGAAATAACAGGTTAGTCGGAAAACACAATGGCCAATAAAAAACGTTCAGCAAGCTCCGGGCGCTGGTTACAGGAACATTTTAGTGATAAATATGTTCAGATGGCGCAAAAAAAGGGGCTTCGCTCTCGTGCCTGGTTTAAGCTCGAAGAAATTCAGCAGGGCGATAATATTTTCAGACCGGGCATGACTATTGTGGATCTGGGTGCTGCACCCGGCGGCTGGTCACAATATGCTGTTAATCACATCGGTCAGTCCGGGCGCGTTATTGCCTGTGACCTGTTACCGATGGATCCCATCGTCGGCGTGGATTTCCTTCAGGGCGATTTCCGTGACGAAAACGTGCTGAAAGCTCTGCTGGGGCGCGTGGGAGATAAAAAAGTCCAGGTTGTTATGTCAGACATGGCACCAAATATGAGCGGAACTCCGGCTGTTGATATTCCGCGCGCGATGTATCTGGTTGAGCTGGCACTTGATATGTGCCGTTCTGTTCTGGCACCGGGGGGCAGTTTTATTGTTAAAGTCTTTCAGGGAGATGGCTTTGACGAGTACCTCCGGGAGGTTCGTTCCCTGTTCACGAAAGTGAAAATCCGTAAACCCGATGCTTCGCGGGCCCGATCGCGTGAAGTATACATTGTAGCGACAGGGTGGAAAGTGTAGTACCCTGTGCGTTATTTGTTAACACAGATGTAATAAGAGGTTAATCCCTTGAGTGACATGGCGAAAAACCTAATTCTCTGGCTGGTCATCGCGGTAGTGCTGATGTCGTTGTTCCAGAGTTTTGGCCCAGGCGATTCAAACAGTCGTAAGGTGGACTACTCTACCTTCATCACTGAGTTAGCACAGGATCAGGTGCGCGAAGTCCGTATTTCCAATCGTGATCTTAACGTCAGTAAAAAAGACGGCTCCAAATACACGACGTACCTGCCGATGCAGGACAATCAGCTGCTTAACACCATGCTGAACAAAAACGTCACTGTGGTCGGTGAACCACCGGAAGAGCCGGGTATCCTGACAACCATTTTCATTTCCTGGTTCCCGATGCTGCTGTTAATCGGCGTCTGGATCTTCTTCATGCGCCAGATGCAGGGCGGCGGCGGTAAAGGTGCGATGTCCTTCGGTAAAAGTAAGGCACGCATGCTGACCGAAGATCAGATCAAAACCACCTTTGCGGATGTGGCCGGTTGTGATGAGGCCAAAGAAGAAGTTGGTGAGCTGGTGGAGTATCTGCGTGAGCCGAGCCGCTTCCAGAAACTCGGCGGTAAAATTCCGAAAGGTATTCTGATGGTGGGGCCTCCGGGTACCGGTAAAACGTTGCTGGCAAAAGCGATTGCCGGTGAGGCGAAAGTACCGTTCTTCACCATTTCCGGTTCTGACTTCGTCGAAATGTTCGTGGGTGTGGGTGCGTCCCGTGTCCGTGATATGTTCGAACAGGCGAAGAAAGCAGCGCCATGTATCATCTTTATCGATGAAATCGACGCCGTCGGCCGTCAGCGTGGTGCGGGTCTGGGCGGTGGTCACGATGAACGTGAGCAGACACTGAACCAGATGCTGGTTGAGATGGATGGTTTCGAAGGTAACGAAGGTATTATCGTTATCGCGGCAACCAACCGTCCGGATGTGCTTGACCCTGCGTTACTGCGTCCGGGCCGTTTCGACCGTCAGGTCGTGGTCGGTCTGCCGGATGTGCGCGGACGTGAGCAAATCCTGAAAGTGCATATGCGCCGTGTGCCGTTATCGCCGGACGTTGAACCGTCTGTGCTGGCACGTGGTACACCGGGCTTCTCCGGTGCGGATCTCGCCAACCTGGTGAACGAAGCTGCGCTGTTTGCGGCACGCGGTAATAAACGCGTTGTGACCATGGTCGAGTTCGAAAAAGCAAAAGATAAAATCATGATGGGTGCGGAACGCCGCTCTATGGTGATGACAGAAGAGCAGAAAGCCTCGACTGCCTACCATGAAGCCGGTCACGCTATCATCGGTCGTCTGGTGCCGGAGCATGACCCGGTACACAAAGTGACCATTATTCCGCGCGGACGTGCACTGGGTGTGACCTTCTTCTTACCGGAAGGGGATCAGATCAGCGCCAGCCGTCAGAAACTTGAAAGTCAGATCTCCACCCTGTATGGCGGCCGTCTGGCGGAAGAGATTATCTACGGGCCGGAAAATGTGTCCACAGGCGCATCCAACGACATCAAAGTGGCAACTAACATTGCCCGTAACATGGTGACGCAGTGGGGCTTCTCTGAAAAACTGGGGCCGTTACTGTATGCGGATGAAGACGGTGAAGTGTTCTTAGGCCGTTCTGTGTCAAAAGCACAGCACATGTCTGATGAAACTGCCCGGACTATCGATGAGGAAATCCGCGGGATTATTGAGCGCAACTACAAACGTGCGCGTCAGATCCTGATGGATAACCTGGATATCCTGCACACCATGAAAGATGCATTAATGAAATATGAAACCATTGATGCACCACAGATTGATGATCTGATGAACCGTGTGCCGGTCCGTGAACCTGCGGGCTGGGAAGGTGACAAGCCGAAAGCGGATACCCGTCCGCCGGAAAGCAGTAACCAGGTTCCGGTTCAGGAAGCACCTGAATCATCAGATGACAACAATGCTGCGCCGTCTGAAGACGACAACAAGCAGTCATAATTCATCATTCAGTTGTATGAAGCAGTAATATGAAAAACCCGGCGGAAAATCTGCCGGGTTTTTTTATATCTTTATCCCGCAGGAGTCAGGCATTACAATCACCTCACGATTGAAATAATAAACAGTAAGAAGGCCGGATTATGAAACTTACCGCACGCGGTCAGACACTTTCGCTGGCAACGCCGCAGGTGATGGGGATCCTCAATGTGACCCCGGATTCATTCTCAGACGGCGGTACACACAACACCCCCGCCAAAGCACTGGAACATGCCCGGAAAATGATTGCGGAAGGCGCGACGATTATTGATATCGGCGGTGAATCCACCCGTCCCGGAGCAGCAGAAGTCAGCCCTGAGCAGGAAGCGGAGCGGGTTATCCCGGTTGTGGCAGCGATTGCCCGTGAGTCGGATGTCTGGATTTCAGTGGATACCTCAAAAGCGCTGGTGATCCGCGAAGCCGCAAATGCAGGGGCTCATATTCTCAATGATATCCGCTCATTCAGTGAGCCGGGGGCATTACAGGCAGCGGCACAGAGCGGCCTGCCGGTTTGTGTGATGCATATGCAGGGAGAACCGCGTACCATGCAGCAGGCACCGCACTATCAGAATGTGGTACGCGAGGTGTATACGTATCTTGAAGCGCAGGTGGCACGTTGTGTGGCGGCCGGAATTGAAAAAAATCACATAATTCTCGATCCGGGCTTCGGTTTCGGAAAAACACTGGCGCATAATTATCAGTTATTGGATAAATTAGACCTGTTTCATAACCTGGGATTACCGGTTCTCGCCGGAATGTCACGAAAATCTATGATTGGCCAGCTGATGGATATTCCCCCGGATGAACGGGTTGCCGGCAGCGTGGCCTGTGCAGTGATTGCCGCGATGAAAGGTGCGCAGATTATCCGTGTTCATGATGTGAAAGAAACTGTCCAGGCCATGAAAGTGGTGGAAGCAACCCGTTTAGCGAAGGAAACAAACGACAATGAGTGATCGCAAATACTTTGGTACTGATGGCATCCGCGGAAAAGTGGGTGACAGCCCGATTACCCCTGATTTTGTGCTCAAACTGGGCTGGGCAGCCGGGAAAGTGCTGGCACGTCACGGCTCACGTAAAATTATTATCGGTAAAGATACCCGTATTTCCGGCTATATGCTGGAATCCGCACTGGAAGCCGGTCTTGCCGCCGCAGGGTTATCCGCCTCATTTACCGGCCCGATGCCGACACCGGCGGTCGCTTATCTGACCCGTACTTTCCGTGCTGAGGCCGGTATTGTTATTTCCGCCTCTCATAACCCGTATTATGACAATGGCATCAAATTCTTCTCCATCGACGGCACCAAGCTGCCTGATCACGTGGAAGAAGCGATTGAAGCCGAGATGGAAAAACCACTGACCTGTGTGGAATCCGCCGAACTGGGCCGTGCAAACCGTATTGTGGATGCTGCCGGCCGTTACATCGAATTCTGTAAAGGGACATTCCCGAACGAGCAGAGCCTGAACGGGCTGAAAATGGTGATCGACTGCGCACACGGCGCAACCTATCACATCGCACCGAACGTATTAAGTGAACTGGGTGCGGAAGTGATTGCTATCGGCTGTGATCCGAACGGTATCAACATTAACGAAAAATGCGGTGCAACGGATGTCCGTCAGTTACAGGAACGTGTTCTGGCTGAAGGCGCAGATGTCGGCCTGGCATTTGACGGTGACGGCGACCGCCTGATCATGGTGGATCACCTGGGTGAAAAAGTGGACGGTGACCAGATCCTGTTTATCATTGCCCGCGAAGCACTGCGCCAGGGACAACTGCGCGGTGGTGCTGTCGGCACACTGATGAGTAACATGGGGCTGGAGCTGGCACTGAAACAGCTGGGTATTCCGTTTGAGCGCGCGAAAGTCGGCGACCGTTACGTGCTCGAAAAACTCCAGGAAAAAGGCTGGCGTCTGGGTGCGGAAAACTCCGGTCACATCATCCTGCTGGACAAAACAACCACCGGTGACGGCATTGTGGCGGGTCTTCAGGTGCTGAGTGCGATGGTGCGCAACAACATGAGCCTGCACGACCTGTGCAGCGGCATGAAACTGCTGCCGCAGGTGCTGGTGAATGTCCGCTTTGCCGGTCAGCACGACCCGCTGACAAGCGAGGAAGTCACCCGCGTGGCACAGGAAGTGGAAAAAGAGCTGAACGGCAAAGGCCGTGTGCTGCTGCGTAAATCCGGTACCGAACCGCTGATCCGTGTGATGGTGGAAGGGGAAGATGAAGCGCAGGTCACTGCAATGGCAAACCGCATTGCAGACGCGGTGAAACGCGTATAATTATTTATGATGTGAATGACAGAGCCGGAAAAAATTATTGCGGTTTCCCCCCGGCTCTGTCAGAATCCGCCCCTTATTGTTGTTTTTTTCCGCAACCGGTGCGCCTGGCTTAAAATAGACTTGCGCGTGCGCGTTTGTTTGGTTAGTATTCTGACCCGCTCAGCAAGGTAATTAGGTTTATCTGTGAGTGTGCAGATTGATACCGAATCAGTCGGTATACCGTACGAGGAATAGGTACACGTTTATGTATACAGCTCTCTTAGTCGTTTTCTTACTTGTTGCGATTGCCTTAGTAGGCATGATCTTAATGCAGCAGGGGAAAGGTGCGGACATGGGTGCTTCGTTCGGTGCAGGCGCGTCTGCAACACTGTTTGGTTCTTCGGGTTCAGGTAACTTCATGACCCGTACCACAGGCATTTTAGCAACACTGTTTTTTGTACTGAGTTTGGTTCTGGGCAACATGACCAGCAATAAAACCGGTACAGGCAGCAAGTTTGATAATCTCGCTCAGCCGGTGCAGACAGAACAGAAAACAGATGTTCCCGCAGCACCAGCAGCTCCTAACAGCGATATTCCGCGCTGATTGTTGCAAGTCTGAAGTAAAAGTTTTAAACGGGATTGATACACACCATCAGTCAGTTCCGTAAAAAAGAGCAGTTCAGTGCCGAGGTGGTGAAATTGGTATACACGCTACCTTGAGGTGGTAGTGCCTACAAAACGGGCGTACGGGTTCAAGTCCCGTCCTCGGCACCATTTAGTTTCACACTTGCGTTTTGCAGGTGATCAGCGTAGAATTTTTCACGTTTCGAACGCGGGATGGAGCAGCATGGTAGCTCGTCGGGCTCATAACCCGAAGGTCGTCGGTTCAAATCCGGCTCCCGCAACCACTTCTTATAACAAATCGTTTTTTCCAATGTTGATTGTATCAACAACTCTTACGTTATCCCTGATTTGGAAAAAAGATTAAGAAGTGTGATGTACACAGGGTCCAGTTGCATAAAGCCCCGAAATTTCGGGGTTTTTTGTTATCAGTCAACAGAGATACTGGGCGTTATGCCCTTTTTTTATGTCCCGGGGGTGGTCTTGTCCACATTAGAGCAGAAATTAACAGAGATGGTCACTGCACCTGTCGAAGCACTCGGTTTTGAGCTTGTCGGCGTGGAGTTTATCCGCGGCCGCGTGTCAACACTGCGTATTTTTATTGATAGTGAAGAGGGTATCACTGTTGATGATTGCGCGGACGTGAGCCACCAGGTCAGTGCCGTTCTTGATGTTGAAGATCCTATTACAACCGTTTATAACCTTGAGGTTTCGTCTCCGGGTATGGAGCGTCCGTTATTTACGGCTGAACATTATCAGCGGTTTACCGGTGAGGAAGTCTCACTGACTTTACGAATCGCAATGCAGAACCGTCGCAGATGGCAGGGTATTATCAAAGCCGTCGACGGTGAAATGATCACGGTTACAGTGGATGGCAAAGACGAAGTGTTCGCACTTGGCAACATCCAGAAAGCTAACCTGGTACCCCACTTTTAATATAAAGTTCAAAAGAGGCAACTAGGATGAATAAAGAAATTCTGGCTGTTGTTGAGGCAGTTTCTAACGAAAAATCGCTTCCTCGTGAGAAAATTTTTGAGGCTCTGGAAACTGCGCTGGCAACCGCCACTAAGAAAAAATACGAACAGGAAATTGATGTTCGTGTGGAAATCGACCGTAAATCCGGTGATTTTGATACCTTCCGCCGCTGGATGGTGGTAGAAGAAGTCACTCAGCCGACCCGTGAAATCACACTGGAAGCGGCTGATTATGAAACGCCGGGCATTCAGTTAGGCGAATATATCGAAGATCAGATTGAATCTGTCACCTTCGACCGTATCACCACTCAGACCGCAAAACAGGTTATCGTACAGAAAGTACGCGAAGCTGAGCGTGCGATGGTGGTTGATCAGTTCCGCGAGCAGCAGGGCGAAATCATCACCGGTGTGGTGAAAAAAGTGAACCGCGAAAACATTACCCTCGATCTGGGGAATAATGCGGAAGCAGTCATTATGCGCGAAGATATGCTGCCGCGTGAGAATTTCCGTCCGGGTGACCGTATCCGCGGAGTTCTGTATGATGTTCGTCCGGAAGCCCGTGGGGCACAATTATTTGTGACCCGTTCCCGTCCGGAAATGCTGGTCGAATTATTTAAAATCGAAGTGCCGGAAATCGGCGAAGAGATTATTGAAATTAAAGCGGCTGCCCGTGATCCCGGTTCCCGTGCGAAAATCGCGGTGAAGACCAATGACAAACGCATCGACCCTGTCGGGGCATGTGTGGGAATGCGCGGCGCCCGCGTTCAGGCCGTTTCCGGTGAGCTGGGCGGCGAGCGGATTGATATCGTGTTGTGGGATGACAACCCGGCGCAATTCGTGATTAATGCAATGGCTCCGGCAGATGTTGCATCCATTGTTGTCGATGAAGACAAATGCACAATGGACGTTGCTGTGGAAAGCAGCAACCTTGCACAGGCTATTGGCCGTAACGGCCAGAATGTGCGTCTCGCTGCACAACTGCTGAAAAAACATCGTGGTGATGACAAATGGGAACTGAACGTCATGACCGCGGAGGAACTTAACGCGAAACACCAGGCGGAAGCACACGCTTCCATTGAAACTTTTGTTAAGCATCTCGACATCGATGAAGATTTCGCAACCTTATTAGTGGAAGAAGGTTTCTCCACACTGGAAGAACTGGCGTATGTGCCGGTCAGCGAACTTCTGGAAATCGACGGCCTCGAAGAGGAAACCGTTGAAGTCCTGCGCGAACGTGCAAAAGCCGCTTTAACAACGCTCGAACTGGCACAGAAAGAGAGCCAGTCAGGTACCACACCGGCGGATGATTTGTTAAACCTTGAAGGCATGGACCGCACACTGGCATTCACCCTGGCTTCCCGTGGTATTTGTACCCTTGAAGATCTCGCAGAGCAGGGTATCGATGACCTCACGGATATCGAAGGTCTGAATGATGAGAAAGCAGGTGAACTCATCATGGCAGCGCGTAATATCTGTTGGTTTGGCGACGATGCATCTTAATTTGTAGCGGGAAGGAGCAGCATGACAGAATCGGTAAAATCACTGGCAGACGAAATTCAGACTTCCGTAGAGCGCCTGGTACAGCAGTTTGCTGATGCCGGCATCAAAAAAACGGCGTCTGATAACGTTTCCCAGCAAGAAAAAGAGGCCCTGCTGGCCCATCTGAACCGCGAACAGGGCGGGGCAAGTCAGCCGGGTAAATTAACACTTCAGCGCAAAACTCGCAGTACGCTGAGTGTTCCGGTAACCGGTGGCAAGAGCAAATCGGTTAATATTGAAGTCCGCAAAAAACGCACATATGTAAACCGCGATGCCGCTGAACAGGCAAAAGCCGCGGAAGAGCAGGCACAGCGTGAAGCGGAAGAGCAGGCAAGACGCGAAGCTGAAGAGCAGGCCCGTCGTGAAGCCGAAGAAAAAGCCAGACAAGAGGCGCAAGCCAAACGTGAGGCTGAAGAAAAGGCAAAACGCGAAGCGGCAGCAGCGAAAGTAACTGAACAAGCGGCAGAACCGGCTAAGCGTGAAGCAGCGGAAAAGAATAACGTGAAAGAAAATAAAGCGAAATCAGCCCCGGCTGATACCCGGGAAAACAGCGAAAAAGTGCGCCGCGAAGCCGAAGCCGCTGAAATCAAACGCAAAGCTGAAGAAGAACAGCAGCGCAAACTTGAAGCTGAAGTGAAACGTGCAGCTGAAGAAGCGCGCCGTCTGGCCGAAGAAAACGGCGAGAAATGGTCTGCTCCTGTCAGTGAAGAAACAGAAAGCGCGGACTATCACACCACCACCTCTGCTCACGCCCGTGAAGCGGAAGATGAAAGTGATGCGAAAGTTGAAGGTGATAACCGCGGCCGCGGCCGTGGCGCGAAAAACGTCCGCCAGAAGAAAAACAACCGTCACTCTGAGAAAGCCGATCGCGAAGAAGCCCGTGCGCAACTGCCTCGCGGTAAGAAACAGCGTAAAGGCAGCTCACTGCAGCAGAGCTTTAACAAGCCGGTTGCAGCGGTTACCCGTGATGTGGTTATCGGTGAAACCATCACTGTTGGTGAATTAGCCAACAAGATGGCGGTAAAAGGTTCTCAGGTCATTAAAACCATGATGAAGATGGGCGCTATGGCGACTATCAACCAGGTGATTGACCAGGAAACCGCACAGCTGGTTGCCGAGGAAATGGGTCACAAAGTTATCCTGCGCCGTGAGAACGAGCTGGAAGAAGCGATCCTGAACGACCGTGACATGGGTGAAGCACAGGCTGAACCACGTGCGCCGGTTGTGACCATCATGGGTCACGTTGACCACGGTAAAACCTCTTTACTGGACTATATCCGTTCCACCAAAGTCGCCTCCGGCGAAGCGGGCGGTATTACCCAGCACATCGGTGCTTACCATGTGACCACCGATAAAGGCGCTATCACGTTCCTGGATACTCCGGGACACGCCGCGTTTACCTCCATGCGTGCCCGTGGTGCGCAGGCAACGGATATCGTTGTTCTGGTTGTCGCAGCGGACGATGGCGTGATGCCGCAGACTATCGAAGCTATCCAGCATGCGAAAGCAGCGGGTGTGCCGGTTGTGGTTGCGGTGAACAAAATTGATAAACCGGAAGCCGATCCGGATCGCGTACGTAACGAACTGTCTCAGTACGGCATCCTCTCTGAAGAGTGGGGCGGTGAGACTCAGTTCATCAGCGTTTCCGCGAAGAAAGGTATCGGTATCGACGATCTGCTCGATGCTATCCTGCTGCAGGCTGAAGTTCTTGAACTGAAAGCAGTGCGTGCCGGTATGGCGAGCGGTGTGGTTATCGAATCTTACCTCGATAAAGGCCGTGGTCCGGTCGCCACTATCCTGGTACAGAGCGGTACACTGAACAAAGGCGATATCGTGCTGTGCGGCTTTGAATACGGCCGTATCCGTGCGATGCGTAACGAACTGGGTCAGGATATCACCGAAGCGGGTCCGTCCATTCCGGTGGAAATCCTGGGTCTGTCCAACGTACCGTCTGCCGGTGATGAAGCGACAGTTGTCCGTGACGAGAAGAAAGCCCGTGAAGTGGCACTCTATCGTCAGGGTAAATTCCGTGATGTGAAACTGGCACGCCAGCAGAAAGCCAAACTGGAAAACATGTTTGCTAACATGGAAAGCGGTAAGGTTTCTGAACTGAACATCGTTCTGAAGACTGATGTGCAGGGTACCTGTGAAGCTATCACCGATTCACTGATGAAACTGTCAACTGATGAAGTCAAAGTGAAAATCATCGGTTCCGGTGTGGGTGGTATCACTGAAACTGACGCCACGCTGGCTGCGGCATCCAACGCGATTATCCTCGGCTTTAACGTCCGTGCGGATGCATCAGCGCGCCGCCTGATTGAAAGCGAAAGCGTTGACCTGCGTTACTATTCCGTAATCTACAGCCTGATTGATGAAATCAAACAGGCAATGAGCGGGATGCTGGCGCCGGAATTCAAACAGGAAATCATGGGTCTGGCAGAAGTCCGTGATGTGTTCCGTTCACCGAAATTCGGTGCCATCGCCGGTTGTATGGTGACGGAAGGAACTATCAAACGTAATAACCCTATCCGCGTTCTGCGTGACAACGTGGTTATCTATGAAGGTGAGCTGGAATCTCTGCGCCGCTTCAAAGATGACGTTGCTGAAGTCCGTAACGGGATGGAATGTGGTATCGGTGTCAAGAACTACAATGATGTCCGCCCGGGAGACATGATTGAAGTCTTCCAGGTGATTGAAGTTCAGCGAACTATCTGATCACCTGACGGTATGACATAACATGATATAATTGGGGGGCTTATGGCCCCCCGAATTTTCAGGAGAGAAACTATGGCGAGAGAATTCAGCCGTACTCAGCGCGTTTCACAGGAAATTCAGAAAGAAATTGCGATTATCCTGCAGCGTGAAATTAAAGATCCCCGTGTGGGGATGGCAACGGTATCCGGCGTGGATTTATCCCGCGATATGGCCTATGCCACGGTATTTGTTACCTTTCTGAACTTTATGGATGAAGACCATAATTCAGAGCAGGTGAAAACAGGTATCAAAGTCTTAAATGATATTTCCGGCTACATTCGTTCCCTGCTGGGGAAAGAGATGCGCCTGCGCATTATTCCGGAACTTAAATTTGAATATGACAGCTCTCTGGTCGAAGGGATGCGTATGTCTAACCTGGTGTCTGATGTGATCAAACACGACCTGGATATGCGTAAATCTGCGGACGACAAAGAGGGTAACTGATGGCACGCCGTCGTCGTGGCCGTAATATTAACGGCATTGTCCTGCTGGATAAACCGCAGGACATTTCATCCAATGATGCATTACAGAAGGTCCGCCGTCTGTTTAATGCCGCCAAGGCCGGTCACACCGGCGCGCTGGATCCGCTGGCGACCGGTATGCTGCCGGTCTGCCTCGGTGAAGCAACCAAGTTTTCACAGTTCCTGCTGGATTCCGACAAACGTTACCGCGTGATTGCCCGCCTGGGGCAGCGTACGGACACCTCAGACTCACAGGGTGAGGTGATCAGTGAGCGCCCGCTGTCATTCACGGCGGAACAGCTTGCGGCTGCCCTGGAGTCATTCAGGGGCGATACCTTACAGGTACCGTCCATGTATTCCGCGCTCAAGCATCAGGGACGTCCGCTGTATGAGTATGCCCGCAAAGGCATCACCATAGAGCGGGAAGCCCGCCCGATCACGGTGTATGAACTGCTGTTTATCCGCCATGAAGGGGATGAGCTGGAGCTGGAAATTCACTGCTCGAAAGGCACCTATATCCGCACTATCATTGATGATCTCGGTGAGAAACTCGGTTGCGGTGCTCATGTAACCATGCTGCGCCGGTTACAGGTGGCCACGTATCCGGCAGAACGGATGGTGACACTGGAACAGCTTCAGGAAATGCGCCGTGTGGCGGATGAGTCTGAAACTCCGCTCGAAACCGCACTGGATCCGCTGCTGCTGCCGATGGATACCGCCGTGTCACATTTCCCGCAGGTCAATCTGACGGACGTGACTGCCGGGTATTTTAAGCTGGGGCAGCCGGTACGGGCTCCGCATGACCTGGCACCGGAGACATTAACCCGCGTAACGCAGGGTGATGACGCGCAGTTTATCGGCCTTGCGGTGATCAGTGAGGACGGGCTGGTGGCACCGCGCCGTCTTGTTGTGGAATACACGGAATAAGCATTGCCGCATCTTGCGTTCAGGGCGCAGGCGGCGTAGAATAACGCGGCAATTTCCCTGAGATGCTGAATTAGAGATCGGCACTCATTTTTATTAATCAAAGTATATTTGGAGTTCTATTATGTCTCTAAGCACTGAAGCGAAAGCGAAAATTGTCGCTGATTTCGGTCGTGGCGAAAACGACACCGGTTCAAGCGAAGTTCAGATCGCGCTGCTGACTGCACAGATCAACCACCTGCAGGGTCACTTTGCAGAGCACAAAAAAGATCACCACAGCCGTCGTGGTCTGCTGCGTATGGTTGCTCAGCGTCGTAAGCTCCTGAACTATCTGAAAGGCAAAGACTTAGCAAGCTATACCTCAATTCTTGAGCGTCTGGGCCTGCGTCGCTAATTCAGACAAGTTTCAGTGGAAAGGGGCCGACGGCCCCTTTTCTTCTGAATGCGGCACACTGAGCTGTTGCCGCAATAATAACGATTCTTCGGTACAGCTATTCGCGCGGCTAATGAGAGCACTTTCCGGCAGCAGGAAAAGGTTGTCATTAGTCGCGAGGATGTATCTGAAGGAACCATTTCACTACTTACCCCTGCCGGGGTGAGAGACCCAGAAGGATATTATTTTGTTAAATCCGACAATCCGTAAATTCCAGTATGGTCAGCACACTGTCACTATCGAAACCGGCATGATGGCCCGTCAGGCGACAGCAGCTGTAATGGTTAACATGGACGACACCGCGGTATTCGTTACCGTTGTCGGCCAGAAAAAAATGAAACCGGGCCAGGACTTCTTCCCGCTGACCGTAAACTATCAGGAGCGTACTTACGCAGCCGGCCGTATTCCGGGGAGCTTCTTCCGCCGTGAAGGCCGTCCGGGCGAAGGCGAAACCCTGATCGCACGTCTGATTGACCGTCCGTTACGTCCGCTGTTCCCGGAAGGTTTCCTGAACGAAGTTCAGATTATCGCAACCGTGGTGTCTGTGAACCCGCAGGTTAACCCTGATATCGTGGCAATGATTGGTGCCTCAGCGGCGCTGGCACTGTCAGGTATTCCGTTCAACGGCCCGATTGGTGCGGCACGTGTTGGTTTCATCAATGACCAGTATGTTCTGAACCCGACCACTGACGAATTAGCGGTAAGCAAACTGGATCTGGTTGTTGCCGGTACCAAAGGTGCGGTTCTGATGGTTGAATCAGAAGCACAGCTGCTGACCGAAGAACAAATGCTGGGTGCGGTCGTGTTCGGTCACGAGCAGCAGCAGATTGTTATCGAAAACATCAACGCACTGGCCGCTGAAGCCGGTAAGCCGAAGTGGGACTGGCAGCCTGAGCCTGTTAACCAGACTCTGCGTGACCGCGTTGCTGAACTGTCTGAAAAAGCGCTGGGTGATGCTTACCGTATCACTGAGAAACAGGATCGTTACGCACAGGTTGATATCATTAAAGATGCAACCATCAGTGCACTGGAAGCTGAATTTGCCGCACGCGGCGAAGAGCTGACCGGCGAACTGAAACATGAAATCAGCGACATCCTGGCTGCGGTTGAGAAATCTGTTGTCCGTACCCGTGTTCTGAACGGCGAGCCGCGTATCGACGGCCGTGAAAAAGACATGGTCCGCGCACTGGATGTCCGCACCGGTGTTCTGCCGCGTACTCACGGTTCTTCTCTGTTCACCCGTGGTGAAACTCAGGCGCTGGTAACAGCAACTCTGGGTACTGCCCGTGATGCACAGACTCTGGATCAGGTAATGGGTGAAATCACTGACACCTTCCTGTTCCACTACAACTTCCCTCCGTACTGCGTGGGTGAAACCGGTATGGTCGGTTCACCGAAACGTCGTGAAATCGGCCACGGCCGTCTGGCGAAACGTGGTGTGCTGGCAGTGATGCCATCCCAGGAAGAATTCCCGTACACCGTGCGTGTGGTTTCAGAAATCACTGAATCCAATGGTTCTTCTTCTATGGCGTCAGTCTGTGGTGCATCTCTGGCACTGATGGATGCAGGTGTTCCTGTGAAATCAGCGGTTGCCGGTATCGCGATGGGTCTGGTGAAAGAAGACGACAAATTTGTGGTTCTGTCTGATATCCTCGGTGATGAAGACCACCTCGGCGACATGGACTTTAAAGTTGCGGGCAGCCGTGACGGTATCAGCGCCCTGCAGATGGATATCAAAATCGAAGGTATCACCAGCGAAATCATGCAGGTGGCTCTGAACCAGGCCAAAGGTGCGCGTCTGCACATCCTGGGCGTGATGGAACAGGCTATCAACTCACCACGTGCTGATATCTCTGAATTTGCACCGCGCATTCACACCATCCGCATCAACCCGGACAAAATCAAAGACGTTATCGGTAAAGGCGGTTCTGTGATCCGTGCCCTGACCGAAGAAACCGGCACCACTATCGAAATCGAAGATGACGGTACTGTGAAGATTGCTGCAACTGACGGCGATAAAGCGAAGATGGCTATCCGCCGTATCGAAGAAATCACCGCAGAAGTGGAAGTCGGCCGTATCTATAACGGTAAAGTTGTCCGTATCGTTGACTTCGGTGCTTTCGTGGCTATCGGCGGCGGTAAAGAAGGTCTGGTGCATATTTCTCAGATCGCTGACAAACGCGTTGAAAAAGTATCAGATTATCTGGAAATGGGTCAGGAAGTACCGGTCAAGGTACTGGAAATCGACCGTCAGGGTCGTATCCGCCTGAGCATGAAAGAAGCAGTCAGTCAGGATGCAGCTCCGGCTTCGGATGCAACCCCTGATGCAAATAACGCTGAATAAAATTTGACGTAAGTCGTGGCGTCCTGTAAAAAGGGCGCCATTCGGCAAAAAAAGCAAAATGCACTCGGTTATTGTCAGTCAGAGGATTATCCTTTCAGGGATCTGACTTCGGGAGTAGGAAATGAATTTTTTTCTGCGTTGGTGGAGCATTGCAGCTATAATTTTTATCGCAGGATGCAGCAGCGGTAAAAACTGGCACTCCGGGGATTTACTTGCAGTACCCCTGCAACCATCATTACAGCAGGAAGTGATCCTCGCCCGAATGGAACAAATACTGGCAAGCCGGTCATTAACTGAGGACGAGTACGCCCAGCTGCTTTATCAGCGTGGTGTGTTGTACGACAGCCTCGGATTGCGTGCATTGGCACGTAACGATTTTACTGTTGCGTTATCAATGCGTCCGGATATTCCGGAGATATTTAATTACCTGGGCATTTATTTTACGCAGGCAGGCAACTTTGATGCTGCCTATGAAGCGTATGATTCTGTATTAGAGCTTGATCCAACTTATAACTACGCGCGTATGAACCGCGGTATTGCCCTGTATTACGGGGGCCGGTATCCGGTGGCGCGGGATGATTTGCTGGCGTTTTATCAGGATGATCCAAACGATCCGTTCCGCTCGCTGTGGCTTTATCTCGTCGATAAAGAGATAGATCCGAAGAAAGCACTGACCGATTTACGTCAGCGCTATCAGCAGGCGAAAGGCGGACAATGGGGCTGGAATATTGCTGAATTCTATCTCGGCGACATCAGTGAAAAGACACTGCTTGATCGGCTGAAGGAATTCTCAACGGATAACACTTCGCTCGCTGAACATCTCAGTGAAACCTACTTCTATTTAGGTAAATACTACCTGAGTCTGGGGGATACGGACAGCGCTGAAACGCTGTTCAAGCTGACGGTTGCCAACAACGCACACAATTTCGTTGAGCACCGCTACGCATTGTTGGAATTAGCTCTGTTAGGTGATGAAGAACAGGACCTGACGGATTCAGATCCACAATAGCTGACGAACACACTTCAACCCGTTAATTTTTCACCATCGCGAAAGTGATGGGGGGATGTTTTGTTCGTTTTATAATTTTATTTGAGCCAGTTCACACTTTTAAATGAAAACAACCGACATGCTTTCCGATGGGTTGTGTAGACTGGCCGCCATTTTGTATGAGGCACCTTTACATGACCACTGAGACTGAAATCTCTTTTGCTGACATTGGTTTATCAGCTGATATTTTGACTGCACTGGACGACCTGGGCTACGAAAAGCCGTCCCCGATCCAGCAACAATGTATTCCGCACCTGCTTGCCGGACGTGATGTCCTGGGTATGGCACAGACAGGTAGTGGTAAAACGGCGGCATTCGGCCTGCCGTTACTGAACAATATTGATCCGAACCTGAGAGCACCACAGATTCTGGTGCTGGCACCGACCCGCGAATTAGCGGTCCAGGTTGCGGAAGCCTGTACTGATTTCTCCAAACATATGCGTAACGTGAATGTGGTCGCCCTGTACGGCGGTCAGCGTTATGACGTCCAGTTACGTGCTCTGCGTCAGGGGCCACAGGTGGTTGTCGGGACTCCGGGCCGTCTGCTGGATCACTTAAAACGCGGCACCCTGGATTTATCCAACCTGAAAGGTCTGGTACTGGACGAAGCAGATGAAATGCTGCGTATGGGCTTCATCGAAGACGTTGAAACCATCATGAGTCAGATCCCGGCAGAGCACCAGACAGCACTGTTCTCTGCAACTATGCCGGAAGCTATCCGCCGCATTACCCGTCGTTTCATGAAAGATCCGCAGGAAGTGCGCATTCAGACCAGCGTAACCACCCGTCCGGACATCAGCCAGAGCTACTGGACTGCTTACGGCGCACGTAAGAGCGAAGCACTGGTCCGTTTCCTGGAAGCGGAAGATTTTGATGCGGCGATTATCTTCGTCCGTACCAAAAACGCGACCCTGGAAGTGGCAGAAACCCTGGAGCGTAACGGCTACAACAGCGCTGCACTGAACGGTGACATGAACCAGGCACTGCGTGAGCAGACGCTGGAGCGCCTGAAAGATGGTCGTCTGGATATCCTGATTGCAACAGACGTTGCAGCCCGTGGTCTGGATGTTGAGCGTATCAGCCTGGTTGTTAACTACGATATCCCGATGGATGCGGAATCTTATGTTCACCGTATCGGCCGTACCGGTCGTGCGGGCCGCGCCGGCCGCGCTCTGCTGTTCGTTGAAAACCGCGAACGCCGCCTGCTGCGCAACATTGAACGCACCATGAAACTGACCATCCCTGAGGTAGAATTACCGGATGCAGAGATGATCAGCCAGCGCCGCCAGGAAAAATTCGCTGCCACTATCCATGCAGAAATGGAAAGCAGCAACCTGGATCAGTACCGTGCACTGCTGAAAAAACTGGTTCCGGCAGACAGCGATGAGTCTGACGCAGATATCGATATGGAAACTCTGGCTGCTGTTCTGCTGAAAATGGCAGAAGGTGAGCGCAAACTGATCCTGCCACCGGATGCACCACGCCGTCCGCGCCGTGAGTTCAATGATCGTGATGATCGCCGCCGCAATGATCGCAACGACCGTTTCGGTGATCGCCCTGAGCGTGGTGATCGTCCGCGCCGTGAACGCCGTGACGTGGGTGATATGGAACTGTACCGCATTGAAGTGGGCCGTACCGATGGTGTTGAAGTCCGTCACATTGTGGGCGCGATTGCTAACGAAGGTGATATCAACAGCCGTTACATCGGTAACATCAAACTGTTTGATACTCACTCAACTATCGAATTACCGAAAGGTATGCCGACTGACCTGTTACAGCACTTCACCCGTACCCGTGTGATGAACAAACCAATGAACATGACATTAGTCGGTGATGCGAAGCCGTTCAACCGTGAACGCCGCAGCGGTGGTAATGACCGTGGTGGTAACGGTGGCCGCAGTTTCGGTGGTGGTAACCGCCGTGACGGTGAGCGTTCTGACCGTGGCAACAGCGATCGCCGTCCGCAGGGCGAGCGCCGCAGCTTCCGCCGCGAAGAAGGCGGAAACTCCGCACCACGTCGTCGTAGCAATAATGATGCATAATTGATTCTCTGAATCATAAAAAGCCCGGCCGGGGATATCCCTGCCGGGCTTTTTTTATGCGTCCGGATTTTGGTATTAAATCAGCCCCAGCGCTTCCTTCAGGGGTCTGAGGTAGCGGCGGCTGACCGGAATGGTTTCATCGTTACTCAGGATCAGCTCGGCCTGGCCGTTATCGCCCAGCAGGATTTCCCGCAGACGGGTCAGATTGACCAGATACTGCCGGTGGCAGCGCAGCAGCGGGGTACGGGTTTCCAGAGTACGGAGTGTCAGCTCGGTAAATCCTTCCTGGCCGTGTGCGCTCATCACAAACACGCCGCTGATGCGGGAATTGACATACACCACATCCTCAACCGGCATCAGCCAGATACGGTTGTGCCCGCTGCACGGGATATAGCGCAGTTGCTCTGTCTGTTCCGGGGTCTCCGCCGGGCGGATCTGCCCCTGGCGCAGCCGGTTCAGGGTTTTGTCCAGGCGCTCTTTTTCCACCGGTTTGAGCAGATAATCAAACGCATCCTCCTCAAAAGCCTGTAAGGCGTACTCTTCAAAGGCGGTGAGAAAGACAATCGCAGGCCGGTGGCCGGGATCGAGCATACCAACCATTTCCAGCCCGGTGACACGGGGCATCTGAATATCCAGAAACACCACGTCCGGCTTCAGGCGGTGAATTTTTCCGATGGCATCAATGGCGTTGGTGCATTCACCCAGGATATGGATGTCAGGATACGCATCAAGCAGTAATCGCAGGTTTTCCCGGGCCAGTGGCTCATCATCAACAATTAAAACATTCATTGTGTCATTATCATTTTTTTAGTTATCAGGCGGTGCTGCCGCACCTGCCGGTGAGTCGAAGGGTAAGGTCAGAATAATGGTTGTTTTTACTTCCGGCTCGCAGTGAACACTGAGGCCGTATTGTTTACCATAGCGGACTTTGATGCGTTTATCGACCAGCCCCATGCCGAGCCCGTCACTCATCCCGGTCGGCTGATACAGCCCGGCGTTATCGGTGATCAGGATGACAAGCGTATTGCCCTCCGCCCGTGCGCTTATGGTAATTTTTCCCTGCTCAAATATCTGTGATGTACCATGTTTTATCGCATTTTCCACAATGGGCTGTAACGAAAAGACCGGCAGACTGGCTTGTTTCAGCGCATCCGGAATGGCGATATCCACACTGAGCTGCTCACGGAAGCGGGCTTTCTCAATCTGTAAGTAAGCATTCACATGCTCAATTTCGGCCGCGAGAGTGGCTATCTCCCCCGGCCGTTTTAAGTTTTTGCGGAAAAAGGTGGAGAGATTCTGCACCAGATGCCGCGCCTGTTCCGCATCGCGGCGGATCACGGCCTGTAAGGTATTGAGGGCATTAAACAGGAAATGCGGATTCACCTGGGCATGCAGCAATTTTACCTCTGTTTCCAGTAGTGACTGCTTACTTCGCTCAAACTGCCCGGCCAGAATCTGAGCTGACAACAGGCTGGCAATCCCTTCTCCCAGCGTGCGGTTAATGGAGCTGAACAGGCGGTTCTTCACCTCATACAGCTTGATGGTACCGACCACCTGCTTATTCTCCCCGGTCAGCGGGATAACCAGCGTAGAGCCGAGTTTACAGTGCGGATTGATCGAACAGCAGTACGGTGTTTCGTTGCCGTCGGCATAGACCACTTCATTATGGGCAATGGCCTGCCGGGAGTAACGCGAGGCAATCGGCGTGCCCGGCAGATGGTGATCCGCCCCGACACCGATAAACGCCAGCAGTTTTTCCGTATCCGTGATAGCCACGGCGGCGACATTCAGCTCATCATACAGCACCTGTGCCACCTGGCGGCTGTTGGTCTCGTTAAATCCCTGGCGCAGCACGCCGTCTGTACTGATCGCCAGTTTCAATGCCTGGGCGGAAAAGGCACTGGTGTATTTTTCAAAGATAGCGCGTCTGTCCAGCAGGATACGGATAAACATAGCGGCACCGATGGTATTGGCGATAATCATCGGTGCGGCAATATCTTTCACCAGATTCAGCGCTTCATTAAACGGCCGTGCCAGTAACAGAATAATCGCCATCTGCGCCAGTTCGGCAACAAAGGTCACACCGGCCGCTGTCCAGGGATTAAACAGTTTGTTGATCTGCCCGCGCTTCATATAGTAGCGGTGAACCAGGCCGCCGATAAGCCCCTCGACAATAGTGGACACCATACAACTGAACGCCGTCATCCCGCCGAGAGAATAGCGGTGCAGCCCGCCGGTAAAACCGACCAGCAGCCCGACAGACGGTCCGCCGAGCAACCCGCCGAGTACGGAGCCGATAGCCCGTGTGTTGGCGATGGAATCATTGATATTCAGTCCGAAATAGGTGCCCATGACACAGAAAACGGAGAAAATCAGATAGCACATCAGCTTGTGCGGCAGGCGGACAGTCACCTGTAAAACCGGCAGCACCAGCGGCGTTTTGCTGAGCACCCAGGCGATAACCAGGTACACACACATCTGCTGAAGCAGCAGGAAAATCAGGTTGTAGTCATACATTTTTCTGTCGGATCACTTGCCGGAGGAGAATTATTTGTAACTATCTGAGATTTTATATTAAAAATAGTTGTGTAACAGGTGTGTGAGGCTAAGATTGAAGGTATTATGCTGTGATCTGGCGCACAAATATCTTAACGGTTTCAGCTGAAATCAGTGATACTGAAACCTTCCCCTTTCTTCATCGTTTTATCCAGAACAATTTCATTCGGGATGATTCCATTTCGAATAGTTTCACAAGTGATAGTTAAGGCCGAAATCAAGAATGAAAAAAAGAACAATCTATCTGATCCTGCTGATGCTGGTCTTAATTGCGATGGCTGCACTTTTTCGTGCCCACAACCAGTATCTTTTATTACAGGGTGAAGTCGATGCACCGGAGGTTATTGTCTCCTCGAAAGCCAAAGGACGTGTTGTTGAGCGTCTGATTGAGCGCGGTGACGACGTTAAACAGGGACAGGCGCTGATTCGCCTGACCAGCCCGGAGCTGGAAGCACAGGTCGCCTCGTTGGTGGCTGCCCGCGATCAGGCTCAGGCGCAGTTAACCGAGTCCCTGAACGGCACGCGGGAAGAGAGCGTGCGCAACTATGCTGCACAGCTGGCGAAGTCTCAGGCTGAGCTGGCGAATGCACAGCGTGATTTTCAGCGCATGAGCAGCATGGCCGGTAGAGGTTATGTGTCAAAAACCGAGCTTGATCAGTCCCGCCGTGCCCGTGATGTGGCGCAGCAGGGTGTACTGGCCGCCAAAGCTCAGCTCGACCAGGCGAAAAACGGCGACCGCACCGAGCAGCGTCAGCGTTACGAAGCGGCACTTCGCCAGGCAGAACAGAAACTGGCGGAATTAAAAGTCCAGCAGGATGAACTGACAGTTACCGCGCCGGTGACCGGGGAGATCGGGCCGGTTCCGGCTGAAATCGGGGAACTGTTTAATGCAGGCAGCCCGCTGGTGACGATTATCCGCCTGCCGGAAGCGTATTTTGTCTATAACCTGCGTGAGGATATTCTCGCGGATGTGAAAAAAGGCGACAAAATCACCCTGACGGTACCGGCACTGAAAAATCAGGAAATTGAGGCAGAAGTCCGCTATATCGCCCCGATGGGGGATTACGCCACCAAACGCGCCACCCGTGCCACCGGGGATTTTGATCTGAAAACCTTTGAGGTGCGTCTCTATCCGGCACAACCTGTGGACGGGTTAAGACCCGGCATGAGTGCACTGTGGCGCCGGGATAAGTAAGGTGTCACGATGAGAATACCGGTTATCTGGTACAGCTTTCGCCACGCCTTCACACAGGAAACCCGGATGGCTATCCGCAGCCCGGTGTTCCACTGGCTGAGCTGGTTATTTCCGCTGATCTTATTCACACTGATCAGCGCGAACTTTTCAGAGGGAACACTGCTGAATCTGCCGGTCTCTGCGGTGGATTATGACCACAGTCCGCTCTCGCGGACGCTGGTGCGCAATCTGAACGCTGCTTCACACGCCAGTATCACGCCGCGGGATGATCCTTCGGCAGCACTGGAGCAGATGGGCAGTGCGGAAGATTACGCGATCCTGATGATCCCGAAACGTTTTGAAAGTGATGTGCTGGCCGGAAAGCAGCCGACAGTCCGGATGTATTACAACGGGTTATTTTATGCCTCCGGCAGCTATGCGATTCAGGATTTCAGCGGGCTGATAGCAGAACTGAATGCACAGTACCGCACTGTCCTCGCGTCAGAAACGGGCAAGACGCTGCCGAAACTGGCACAGGTGACGATGTCATACGACAGCCTGTTCAATGCCAGCGGCAGTTATATTTATTATCAGCAGTTTGCCGCCACCATCCATATGCTTCAGTTATTTGTTGTCACGCTGACTATTTACAGTATGTCGCGCGGTACCATGCTGCTGACGCTTAAACCGCTGTTCAGTGGTGTTCTGGGGAAACTGGCACCGTATACCCTGTTTTTTACCGCTCTGCTGATGGTGGAACTGGCTGCCCTGGTGACGTTTTCCGGCGCCAAGGTGGCAGGTAACCCGCTGTATATGCTGTTTATCGGCTTCTTTTATGTCATGGCGGCACAGAGTATCGGCCTGCTGCTTTACACATTCACCAGCAATGCGCTGATGGCTTACAGTATGATTGGTATGCTGGTCAGTATCGCCATGGCGTTTTCCGGCATGGCGGTGCCGGAGCTGTCGATGATCCTGCCAGCCAGGATTATCTCTAACCTTGAGCCGCTGACTCACGCACTCAATGCGATGTTTGATATCTTCCTGCGTGAAGTGTCGCTGCTGCATATTCTGTATGTCTGCGCATTATTGCTGATTTATCCGGTGGCTAATGCCTTTTTTGTCCGTAACCGGTTACCGAAGCGGCTGGCATTGCAGGGAGGTGCGGTATGAAACTCTATTTCCAGACGTTCCTGAAAGTCCTGCTGGGAATGCTGGCAAAACCGATGTGGATGCTGCTGGTGGTTTCACTGTGTGTGATGAGCCTGGTGTATGTCCGGCCGGTCTTGTGGGATCTGCCTGTCGCCGTGATTGACCAGGATCACTCCGCAGCCAGCCGCTCACTGATCCGGCAGCTGGATGCAACCGCCAAAGTGGAGCTGCACGGTTATGACAACCTGGAGACGGCACGGCGCGATATGATTATGCGCGAGTTATTCGCCATCATTATTATTCCGACTGATTTTGAGCGAAATATTCTCCAGGGGAAAAATATCACTGTCCCGGTATTCGGGGATGCGACGAACCGTCTTGCCAGCGGGCAGATCCAGCAGGAACTGAGTAAGGCATACCAGGAGTTGCTGGGGGGCTATAACACCCGTATTTTGCAGGATGCGGGCTATACACCGGAACAGGCGTCACTGATTATTTCACCGATACAGTCAGAAACGGTGGCCATGTATAACCCGGGTGTCAGCTTTGCGGCGATTGTATTCCCTGGTCTGCTGGTCATGTTATTACAGCACTCCCTGCTGATAGCCTGTGTCCGTGTCAGTATCGCGGTGCGCAGCACGCCGAAAGGTAAACCGCCGCTGGCGGTGTATCTGGGGGCGCTGAGTGCACTGCTGCCTATCTGGCTGTTTCTCTCGACGGTCTTCTTTGCCCTGTGGCCGTGGGTGCTGGGATACCGCCAGGAAGCGCCGATGTATGAACTATGGCTGCTGACATTCCCGTTCCTGCTGGGAGTACTGGGACTGGGCAAACTTGTTACCGAATGTCTGCGCAGTGTGGAGATGATTTACCTGACACTGGCTTTTGTCACCACTCCGGTCTTTTATATGTCAGGTACTATCTGGCCGTTACAGGCTATGCCGGACTGGGTACGATTTATTGCTTCCGCATTGCCGTCGACCTGGGCGACCAAAGCGATTGCCGGGATCAACCAGATGGATTTACCGTTCAGCAGCGTGCAGAACGATATTATTATGATGCTGGTGCTCGGGATTATTTATACGCTTCTCGGGGTCTTTATCGGTATGTTGCGTGACGGGGAATTACGGCGTATTACGCATTCCCTGCGACGGTTATTCCGGCGGAAAAAAAGAGCCCGTTAAATAAAGGAAATCCCGTTCTCACGGTTTTTGTGGGAAAAGAGGATCAGGGTACGCAACGTGAGGCATAACGCCGGTAAAAGCGGGCGCGCAGATATCGCGCCCGTACTGTTCTGTTACTCAATACCCGCGATCAGCGATATTTCCATACAGGCGCCGAACGGCAGTTGTGCCACAGTGAGTGCATTGCGGCTGTGATAGCCTTTCTCACCAAAAACATCATGGAAAACCTGTGAGCAGGCATTCGCTACCACGTGAGGATCGGTAAAATCCTGTGTACCGTTAATCATGCAGTTCAGGTTGATGATCTTTTTAATCTTATTCAGATCACCAACCGCGCCCTGCAGTGTACCGAGCAGATTAACAGCCAGCTGACGGGCAATTTTCTCACCCTGTTCAATGGTCAGATCCGCCCCGAACTTACCGGTATTTAACTGCTCTCCGGTTTTGGATAAATGGCCGGAGAGGGTAATGGTGTTATCAAAAATCACATACGGCTGAAATTTTGCATCCGGTACAACGACCGGCGGCAGTTCAATATTCAGTGCTTTTAAACGGGCATAAACATCAGTCATGGTTATTTCCTTCCGTTATTCCACCAGTTCCAGGCCCGCCACTTTACGCCAGTAGCCATTGCAGTTTTGTGCCTGTGCCAGATCGAGCGGCTGTGCGCCGGTTTCATTCTGACGGAAATGGTCGATGACCGCCAGATCGTCCGGTGCATCCGGGGAGATCCGCACGATATCCACCAGTCCCTGCATGGAACACAGATCATTGCCGAGGTTATAGCAGTAACCGCTCTGTGTCTGGATCCCGTTAAGGACAAAGACCTGCTGATTTTCCTGCGAGAGTACTTTGCGCCCCTGCGGATAGTTGATGCAGCAGGTTTCGCAGTCATCTTTGGCGCGGTTTTCCGAACGGGCGGTGAAGCAGCGGGCGGAGTAGGCCAGCGGCAGATGGCCGTAGCTCATCACTTCCACTTCAAATTTGTCGCGGATCCCCAGCTCTTCACATTGCTTCAGCAGGTTCACCAGCCAGTCACGGGACAGCTCCACCGGCATGCACCAGCGTGTCATCCCCTGTTTTTGCAGAATTTTCAGCGCCGGGGCGTTATAACAGTTCAGGCCGTGTCCGGCGACAAACGGCAGCCCGCGCTCGTGCAGCATATTAATCACGCCGAAATCATGAGCTTCGATCATAAATTCGCCGTTATCCACCAGTTTGGCGATCTCTTTCAGCTCGGACGGGGCCTGTAACAGTGCCAGCGTGGAGATAACCACCTGCTTGCCGCTTCCGGCAACTGTTTTAGCGAGATTTATCCAGTCATCCGGTTTCATTTCCCGGCGTTTGCTGCACACGGTTTCGCCGAGATAGATAATATCCGCACTGCTTTGCATTGCCTGCTGATAAAACTGTTCCAGTGTTGCTTTCGGCCAGTAATAGAGGACTGAACCTAATGAAAATTGCATCGTTTTTCTCTCCGTTACTGCCATTTGCGGTGATAGGCACCGAGTGTGGTCTGGCGTCCTTCTGACATGCCGCCGAGGGTCTGCATCCACGCGGCATCCGGCGCATAGTTGTCCGGATCGGCTTTGCAGCGGTCGATGGCCTGACGCCATACTTTCGCCACATCAGTCACATAGGCCGGGCTGCGCTGGCGGCCTTCAATTTTCACTGAGGCGATATTCGCCGCCATCAGTTCCGGCAGCAGTTCCAGGGTATTAAGGCTGGTCGGCTCTTCCAGGGCATGGTAAGGCTTGCTGTCCACGCAGTAACGGCCTTTGCAGAGTGTCGGGTAACCGGCGTTCTCATCTGCGCCGTAGCGGTCAATCAGCACATCATTCAGGCGTGATTCCAGCCCCTGCGGGGTCTCCTGCCAGCGGACAAACCGTGCCGGAGAGCAGGCACCGACGGTATTCGGGGATTCCCCGGTCAGGTAGGAGGAGAGGTAGCAGCGGCCTTCCGCCATGATGCACAGGCTGCCGAAAGCAAAGACTTCCAGCGGCACCGGGCTGGTGCGTGCCAGCTGTTTTACCTGATGGATAGAGAGTACACGGGGCAGTACGATACGGTGCACATCAAAGTTGCGCTGATAGAAACGGATAGCTTCGGTATTGGTGGCGGATGCCTGCACAGAGACATGACGCTCAATGTGCGGATAACGCTCCGCAGCATATTCCAGCATGGCGATATCCGCGAGGATCAGGGCATCCGCCCCCAGTTGTGCGGCCATATCCACCGCCCGCTGCCAGCGGCTGAAACCATCCGGATGGGCAAAGGTATTAATCGCGATATGCAGGTGACGCCGGTGGCTGTGAACATAATCCACCGCCTCGGCGAGTTTCTTTTCAGTAAAATTCAGACCGGCGAAGTGACGGGCATTAGTATCATCTTTCAGGCCGATATAAACCGCATCTGCGCCATTATCAATGGCGGCTTTCAGTGCGGGTAAATTACCGGCAGGACACAATAGTTCCATGGTGAGACTCTCAGACTGAATAATAAAAATGATCGGAAATTGTAAATGGCAGGCTAAAAAAGGTATTGACCTGAGGCAGGTTAGTGAACATTTACCGCAAAAAATCACCCGGTTTGCGGATATAAAAGCGGGATGTTCTCTGCGGCAGGAAGAAAATCGGGTATATAATAGAAACAATGACACGAAAAATTGACCGGAATCCTGAGTTATTTCTGCAGATTCTGGCACAATGGCGCAGTAATTCAGATTAAGGAGTCAGTACGGTGTTTGCCAAAATTCGTTCCTCGCTCGTACACAACGGGCCGGCGTTATTGCGGTTCCCGCTGAAATTAACGCCGTTTACCCTGCAAAAACAGGTTCTTCAGCAGGTTCTGGCGCGTCAGTTTGAAGAGGCGCTGACAGAAGGCGATCTCGATTTTCTGGAAAATAAATGGCTGAAGGTGGAAGTCCGTGACCTGGCGCTTCACTGGTATATCAGTAACCGTGACGGCCGTCTGGTGGTCAGTGCGGATGAACAGGAGGATGTCAGCTTCAGCGGTAATGCTAATGATCTGGTGCTGATCGCGGCCCGCAAAGAGGACCCGGATACCCTGTTCTTCCAGCGCCGTCTGCGTATTGAAGGGGATACCGAGCTGGGTCTGTATGTCAAAAACCTGATGGACTCGATTGACCTCGACGGTATGCCGCCGCTGCTGCGCAGCGCATTAATGCAGCTGGCTGAGTTTATTCAGGCCGGGCTGGCGGAAGACGGGGATAAATCGCAGGCAGTGGTGACCTCATGCTGATCCGCACAGAAATTCCGGTTGATGCCGCCGGTATCGATGCACTGCTGCGCAGCGCATTCGGGCGTGACAACGAAGCCGATCTTCTGCATGCACTGCGGGAAGACGGTCTGCTGACCCTGGGTGTGGTTGCCACTGATGATGAAGGTCAGGTGGTCGGTTACGCCGGTTTCACGCCCGTGGATGTGGAAGGCGAGGATTGTCAGTGGGTCGGACTGGCACCGCTTGCGGTGGCAGAGGCTTACCGTGGTCAGGGCATTGCGAAGCAGATGGTTTATGAGGGGCTGGACAGCCTCAATGAGTTCGGTTACGGCGCGGTTGTGGTGCTGGGCGATCCTGAGATCTACGGTAAGTGGGGATTTAAACCGGCAGCAGAGTTTGATCTGCACTGCAAATGGCCGGATACCGCACCGTATTTCCTGATCTATCCGCTGGAAAATGATGCCGCAGACCGTTATCACGGGCTGGTTAATTTCTCACATCATTTTGACAGCTGTGAATAATCACCACCGTTAAGGTATGTCGTCAAATCGGAGGGCTGGTCACTGACCAGCCTTTCTTTTTTCTGTTTTGTCAGTTGCTTGACCCGGTATTCTTCTTTTGACGCGATTGAACGATCCGCCAGAGCGGCCTGATATACCACTTGCAACCCTGTTTTCCCCCGCAGATATTTCGCACCCTTTCCGGACTGATGTGTCGCAACGCGCAGTGCGACATCACGGGTGATCCCTGTGTAAAGATATCCGGATTCTGTCCTGATTATGTAAAGGAACCACGTATTTTTGTCTGATGCTATCGTCATTTTTGCTTAATCGTGCCTTTTTATGTTTGTATGAAAGGCGAATATTTTGTTGATTTTAGTCGGGTAATAGTCACGCAAGTAACTAATTAATCAGTAGTATTTCACATGATAGTTCTTCCCGGTGATTAATTAAAATTTTTATCATCAAAATAATTGAATAAGTATGGCAAAAATAGCTAATTTTCTTTCCGCCGGAAAGCGCATAGTATGACTCACATCACAAAGAGAGACAAAAATGTCTCATGATACTAACGATATTCTGAGGAATAAAATTATGAAAATTTCTGCAATCATCCCTGCTGTTTTAGCGTTAAGTGCTGTTTCATTTGGTTCTTTTGCTGCAACTGAAGTTCAGCACAGCACTCAGGCTCCGGTCGGTGTTGTCTCTGTCAGCGATGTTGATACCCTGGCTGATGTGACCGCTGCCTTATCCAAAAAAGCTGATGAAGCTGGTGCAACTTCTTTCCGTATCACCTCTGCAGGTGGTGAAAACCTGATGGGCGGTACAGCAGAACTCTATAAATAATCCCTGAGATTTGTCATACAATACAGCCCGTCTGACGGGACTGTCTGAACCAGCACCGGATGATATACTCTGTCAGCCGGTGTGGTTTTATTGGGGGTACTGTATGGAATTACCGCACGATTCAATCCTGTCTTATCTGAAGAAAAATCATGTCTTTACGCTGTGTGCCACCGCCGGAGATGACCTGTGGTGCGCTTCCTGCTTTTATGTCGCGGACACCGGCGCAATGATGCTTTATTTCCTCACTGAACCGCATACCCGGCACGGTACGCTGATGCAGCAGAATCCGCTGGTGGCGGGAACCATTTCCGCACAGACGGTGACCGTGGCAAAAATCCGCGGGATCCAGTTCAGAGGAGAGATTACGACATTGTCAGCGGAAGAGGAAAAGCAGGCGAGAGCCGTTTACTGCCGACGCTTTCCGGTAGCTATTGCTGCCAAAACCCCGTTGCGGGGGTTGCGGCTGGATGAGATAAAGATGGTGAATAATACGCTGGGGTTCGGAAAGAAACTGCACTGGTCGCGGTTCAGCGCGGGTGTCAGCGCAGATAGTGAATGACCTGGTTACTGCTGCCGCGCCAGATCAGCATCGGGTCATGCAGATCCTGTACAAATTTCCCGTCGACTAACACATTGATATGCTCAATGACTTCCCGCTGGGCATCATTCAGTTCATCCAGTTTATAACCTGTCCACATCCAGATATCTTTTTCCGGCGGGCACTCGCGGCGGATGCGCTGCACCAGTGCCAGAATCTCCGGCACATTGTGCGGATGCAGCGGATCACCACCGGACAGTGTGATCCCCTGACGTTTTACGCGGGTATCACAGAGGTCGGCGATAATCATATCTTCCAGTTCCCGGGTGTACGGCACACCGGAATCAGTGCGCCAGGTGCTCTGGTTATAGCAGCCGCGGCACTGATGCACACAACCGGAGACAAACAGGGTGCAGCGTGTACCCGGCCCGTTGACCACGTCAACGGGATAGTACTGATGATAATTCACTGCATTACCCCAGTTGGCCGTTATTCAGGTGTTTAACGCGGCGCTTCACTTCTTCCTGCTTACCGGCGTTAAACGGACGGGCATCCGGGCTGCCGAGGTAACCGCATACACGGCGGATAACAGAGACGCGGGAAGCATCGTGGTTGCCGCATTTCGGGCAGACAAAGCCTTTGCTGGTACAGTTAAATTCACCGGCAAACCCGCATTCATAACACTCATCAATCGGCGTGTTGGTTCCGTAGTACGGAACTCGGTCGTAGCTGTAATCCCAGACATCTTCCAGTGCTTTCAGGTTGTGTTGGAGGTTCGGGTATTCGCCGTAGCAGATAAAACCGCCGTTCGCCAGTGGCGGATACGGTGCTTCGAAATCCAGTTTATCGTACGGATTGACCTTCTTCTCCACATCCAGGTGGAAGCTGTTGGTGTAGTAACCTTTGTCAGTCACACCCGGGATAATCCCGAATTCGGCGGTATCCAGGCGGCAGAAACGGTCACACAGGTTTTCACTCGGGGTGCTGTAGAGGCTGAAACCGTAGCCGGTTTCATTTTTCCACTCGTCTGTTGCACGACGCAGACGTTCCACGATGGCGACACCGAGGGCGCGGCGCTGTTCGTCGTCATACATGTGCGTTTCAGTGCCGGTCAGGGCATTGATAGTTTCATGGATGCCGATGTAACCCAGTGAAATCGAGGCGCGGCCGTTTTTAAAGATTTCGGTGACGGAATCATCCGCTTTCAGACGCACGCCGCAGGCACCTTCCATATACAGGATCGGCGCGACACGGGCTTTGACATTTTCCAGCCGTGCGATACGGGTCATCAGGGCTTTTTTGGCAAGCACCAGACGCTCATCCAGCAGTGACCAGAAATCCGCTTCACTGCCCTGTGATTCAATGGCAATGCGTGGCAGGTTCAGACTGATAACCCCGAGGTTGTTACGCCCGTCGTGGATCATTTCACCGTTCTCTTCATAGACACCGAGGAAGCTGCGGCAGCCCATCGGGGTTTTAAAGGAGCCGGTTACTTTCACCACCTGATCGTAGTTCAGGATATCCGGATACATCCGCTTGCTGGCGCATTCTAACGCTAACTGTTTGATGTCATAGTTCGGATCGCCGTACTGGTGGTTCAGGCCTTTTTTAATGGCGAAAACCAGTTTCGGGAATACCGCTGTTTTGTGGTTTTTACCCAGACCGGCGATGCGGTTACGTAAAATTGCCTGCTGGATCATGCGGGATTCTTTTGAGGTGCCCAGCCCGAAGCCGAAGGTGACAAACGGCGTCTGCCCGTTGGCGGTGTGCAGTGTATTGACTTCATATTCCAGCGATTGGAAGGCGTCGTAACACTCTTTTTCTGTGCGGGCGTTGGCATAACCTTCCGCATCCGGGATCTGCCACTCTTTTGCAGTTTTCAGATGTTTGTTATAGCTGGCCGTGACAAACGGTGCGAGAATTTCGTCGATACGGTTAATGGTGGTGCCGCCGTAAATATGGCTGGCCACCTGGGCAATAATCTGTGCTGTTACCGCCGTCGCGGTAGAGATGGACTTAGGCTGTTCTATCTCAGCGTTACCCATTTTAAAGCCATGAGTCAGCATGCCTTTTAAATCGATCAGCATACAGTTAAACATCGGGAAGAACGGCGCGTAGTCCAGATCGTGATAGTGAATTTCGCCGCGTTCGTGCGAAATTACAACATCACGCGGTAAAATATGCTGTTTTGCGTAGTGTTTGGCAACGATACCCGCCAGCAGGTCACGCTGTGTCGGGATCACCTTGCTGTCTTTATTGGCATTCTCGTTGAGAATGGACATATCACTCTGTTCAACCAGCCCGCGGATCTCGTTATTCAGGCGGCCGCGTAATTCACGCGCCACGTCACGGTCATGACGGTATTCGATGTAGGTTCTGGCTAACTCTTTGTAATCTCCGGACATTAACTGGTTTTCAACGGCGTCCTGGATCTCACCGATATCGACCTTTTTCCGGTCACCCAGCAGGGAGGCTACCCGGGAGGCAACCTGAGAGCAGTAGTCATCATCATTAACACGTGCGGCTTTGGCGGCTCTTTTAATGGCATCCCGGATGCGTGATTCATCAAAATTAACCTGACATCCATCACGCTTAATCACGATAGTGTGCACTTTGCTTCTCTCCGGCAGTTTGGTTATCCACAGGGCAAAACCTGTCATAATGCGGCTTCATGGCGTTGTGGATAACACTGTGAATAAATACTATATCTAGTGTCCTTTGTATTATATAGCACTAGATATAGATTTCCTCCGGAATAAGGCGATTGAAATTGATTTAAGTCAAAGAATTCTGGCGACATCAGGCAAACCGCACACTCCGGTTAAGTGTAAAAATGTGCGGTTTGATTGCTGAAAATTATATTAAAAGTTATTTCTGTCACTTATCAGCGCTGTTTTTATCATCTTTGAAGACGAAAACATAACCGATACAGGCGGTGAGCAGTACGCAGATCCCCGCAGCGATAGCCAGCAGGAACCCGGCATCAATGCCGTAAGTATCAATGATCATACCGACTCCGGCAGAGCCGAGTGCCACACCGACCGCCAGCCCGGTGATGAGCCAGGTAAAGCCTTCTGTCAGCATATTAGGTGGTGCTTCACGCTCGACAAAGCCGATAGCAAGGATCATGGTCGGCGAGAAGAAGAAACCGGCGACAAACATGGTCAGCCCCAGCCCGGTCAGGTTGGTGACCAGCAGCAGCGGCAGAGTGGTCAGCAGTGTGGCGGCGGCGGTAAAGACGAACTGTTTTGTGTAGCTGAACGGCAGCCGGACAGCACCGAAGATAAACCCGGCGATACAGGAACCGGCGGCATACACGGACAGAACGTAGCTGGCACCCTCCGGATATCCCTGTGCATTGGCGAAAGCGACAGCCAGCACATCCACTGTTCCGACAATCACCCCGAGCGCAAGCAGAACCACCATCAGCAGCTGAATCGCAGGCAGGCGCAGCACGGTGCCTTTTGCCAGCCCGTCGCGTTTATGCACCGGCGGTTCAGTCCGTTTCTGACAGACCACCAGCGCGGTACCGATTATCAGAAAAATAATTGCCGCCAGCGGACCGGCCTGCGGGAACAGGGCGATACAGAGCGTGACTGACAGCGGCGGCCCGATAATAAAGCTGATTTCATCCAGCACCGACTCAAAGGAGTAAGCGGTCTGTAAACGCGGGTCACCTTTATAGATATGTGTCCAGCGGGAGCGGATCATGGCAGGCATGCTCGGGATCGCCCCGACAAAAACAGCAGACAGCCAGATTGCCCAGTCAGGAGCATCATAAACCGTACATAACAGCAGGGCGGCAGTCGCGGGAGCACTGATCACCAGCGTTTTCGGCAGGATCCGGCTCTGTCCGTAGCGATCCACCAGCCGGGCGATCAGCGGGGCGCAGAATGCCGCCGAAAAGGTATAAACAGCCGCAGTTACCCCGGCCATAAAGAAAGAATCACGCAATTGGGCAATCATGGTAATGATCCCAATCCCCATCATGGAGACGGTCATCCGCGCGATAAATCCCGCCCCTGAAAAGGCTTTGGTGCCGGGATGCTGAAAGATGACGCGATAAGAGCTGAACATAACAACCTCACAGATATCCGTTATATTACAGGCGGATATAATTTTTAACTGCCGGAGATAGCCGGCTGTAATGCAATTAACATACATTGCGTATGTGAATCTATTGACATACGCGATGTATGTCAATAAAAAAGTGCTATAATCCCCGGCTGAAAGAGCTGACCGCAGGAGTAATGAAATGAGCCACAAGCCACGTGCAGAGATGATAGAAGAAACGCGGACCAAGCTTATCCGTGCTGCACGCCAGCAGTTTGGTAAGGCCGGGTACGCCGCGACGGTGATGGATGATCTGACGGCTCAGGCGGGCCTCACCCGGGGGGCGCTGTATCATCACTTTGGTGATAAAAAAGGGCTGTTTCTGGCGGTGCTGCAGGATCTGGATCGTGAACTCGATGTGCGCCTGGATACCGCAGAAAAAGATGAAGCTGATGAGTGGTCCGCTTTTAAATTCCGCTGCCAGGGCTATCTGGCAATGAGTCTGGAGCCGGAAGTTCAGCGGATTATGTTCCGTGATGCGGCCTCGGTACTGGATTTTTCCATTCTCAAATCTCACGAACTGGCCTGTGTGCAGGGGATCACCCGGCGTCTGACACACCTGATGGAAACCGGATGGATAAAACAGGTGGCACCGGATGTGCTGGCACTGTTTATTAATGGCGGGCTGTATGAATGTGCGATGTGGATTGTGCACAGTGATGATCCGCAGGCCACTTATGAAAAGGTCAGAGTCTCTTTTGATCAGCTTCTGGAAAATTTACGGGTATAAAAAAACCCCGCACCTGGCAGGGTTTTCATTATCGTTCTCAGAAAGCGCAGTGATTATTTACGGACTGCGATTGCTTCGATTTCTAATTTAACGTCTTTTGGCAGACGCGCAACTTCAACGCAAGAACGTGCAGGGTATACTGCTTTGTGCTCATCAAAGAAAGCAGCGTATTCTGCGTTCACAGTAGCAAAGTCGTTCAGATCTTTAACGAAAACAGTTGTTTTCACGATATCCGTAACTTTCAGACCAGCCTGTTCGATGATAGCTTTGATGTTGTTCAGTGACTGGCGTGCCTGAGCTTTAACATCGTCAGCAACTGCACCGGTTTTCGGATCAACAGGGATCTGACCTGAAGTCATTACCATGTTACCCAGGTCTACTGCCTGTACGTATGGGCCGATTGCTGCTGGTGCGTTTTCTGTTGCGATTACTTTAGTCATTACGGACTCCTGTAGGATGATTATTGCTGTTAAGCTTTTAAAAACGCCATCATTATAATCGTCTGATTTTCCCGGACAACTGACCTGGATCTATCTTATTGGTTATTAATGATTGCGTAGTGATCAAATTCTTTCTCACAGTACTTACAGATTAACACAATTTCCTGTGCAATGGACTTAACAGTAAAGCTGCTTTCCACCGGCTCATTGTGACTGATGCAGTTGCCGTTCGGGCAGACAATCACCCCTTCAATGCGTTCCGGCAGGTTAATCGGCAGTTTTTTAACCACCTGATAATCTTCGATAATATTAATTGTGGCTTTAGGAGCATAAAAACCGAGCTGGTTGGCCTGCTCCGGTGTCAGGAAGGTATCTTCCAGTTTAATCAAATCTTTACGGCCCATATTGTTGGAAGGCAGGTTCAGCCCGATAGTAATACGGCTGTCCGTCTCAGTCAGGCGGAAAAAGGAGAGCAGTTTAAATCCCACATTTGCCGGGATATGGTCGATAACGGTGCCGCATTTGATGGCTTCAACCAGTAATTTATGATCCTGAGTCATGATGTGCTCCTTAAGCCGGGAAAGTTTCGTTTAACACCAGAGATAACAGTGCCTGACGGGCAAAGATCCCGTTACCGGCCTGCTGGAAGTAGTACGCGTAAGGCGTTTTATCCACATCCGGGGTTATCTCATCGATGCGCGGCAGCGGATGCAGCACTTTCAGGTTCGTCTTCACATTGGCCAGATCAGCCGCACGCAGCACAAACTGAGCTTTGACATTGGCGTATTCCGACGGGTCGAGGCGCTCTTTCTGCACGCGGGTCATATACAGCACATCCAGCTGCGGAAGTACCTCATCAATAGAATGATGTTCGCTGTACGCCACGCCGTTTTCATCCAGCATATGCAGAATGTGATTCGGCATTGCCAGTGCCTGCGGGGCAATAAAATGCAGGTGGTTGCCGCTGAATTTTGACAGTGCCTGTGACAGTGAATGTACAGTGCGGCCGTATTTCAGGTCACCGACCATGGCGATATGCAGGTTTTCCAGGCGACCCTGGGTTTCCTGAATGGTAAACAGGTCGAGCAGGGTTTGTGTCGGATGCTGGTTCGCACCGTCACCGGCGTTGATCACCGGCACCTTACCGGAAAACTCAGACACCAGTCGCGCTGCCCCTTCCTGCGGGTGGCGCATCACGATGGCATCCGCGTACTGACTGATCACGCTCATGGTGTCCGCCAGGGTTTCGCCTTTTTTGCCCAGCGAGGTGTTGCTGCTGTCTGAAAAACCGACAACAGACGCGCCCAGGCGCTGAATGGCGGTTTCAAAAGAGAGCCGCGTGCGGGTTGAGGCCTCGAAGAAGCAGCTGGCGATCACCTTTTGCTTCAGTAATTCAGGCTGAGGGCGTTGTTTCAGCGCCGCGGCAGTGTTTAATACCAGTTCCAGCTCATCACGACTGAGATCGTTAATCGAGATGATATCGCGCAGGTATAACGGATTTGCCATTGGGGTCTCCTCATGTTTCGGCCAGGCAAAAAAAAACCCCTCAAATGAGGGGTTCTGAAATAAATACGGGGGAATGGCAGACATTGCCGCGCTGCGGCTGTCCGTGATATGTCACATTGTCCGGCACCGGTTTTACGGTGCTGATAATCACAATGACCATTGTTTCCTCCCGACAAAATTGCGGGGCATTATACGTAACCTGCAAGCGGACGCAAGCGTTTGGTATCACTTTTTTGCGTGAAATTTATGCAACGCTGCCGGTGAATCTAAAATTGTATGTTTTTTGAAAGAGATGCAACCATCACTGCTTTGATGGAATGCAGCCGGTTTTCTGCCTGGTCAAATACCACACTGTGTTTTGATTCAAACACATCATTGGTGACTTCAATACCATTGGTAAAACCATACTCTTCCGCGAGGGATTGCCCCATGGTGGTTTCCGTATCGTGAAACGCCGGCAGGCAGTGCATAAAGATAACATCCGGATTGCCCGTTTTATCCACCACATCCTGATTCACCTGATACGGCGTCAGCAGTTTAATCCGCTCTGCCCAGACTTCTTTCGCTTCGCCCATGGAGACCCACACATCGGTGTACAGCACATCCGCATCTTTCACGCCCTCTGCCACATCGGCGGTCAGGGTGATTTTACCGCCGGTAAGTTCAGCGGCTTTGCGGCACTGCGCGATAAGGGCTTCTGATGGCTGACACCCGGCCGGCGCGACCAGGCGGACATCCATCCCGGTTACGGCAGCCATTTCAGCGATGGTATTGCCCATGTTATTACGGGCATCGCCTAAATATGCAAATTTCACTTCGGACAGCGGTTTTTTCACATGTTCCTGAATGGTCAGTAAATCCGCAATCAGCTGTGTCGGATGAAACTCATCAGTCAGCCCGTTCCAGACCGGAACACCGGAATATTGCGCCAGCGCTTCGGCGGATTTCTGGGAATAGCCGCGAAACTGTATGCCGTCATACATCCGGCCCAGTACTCTGGCGGTATCCTTGATCGACTCTTTATGGCCTATCTGGCTGCCGGATGAGCCCAGGTATGTCACCTGTGCGCCCTGATCGTAAGCACCCACTTCAAAGGCACAGCGGGTCCGGGTGGAGTCTTTTTCAAAAATCAGCGCAATATTTTTGCCTTTCATCAGCGGCTTTTCCGAGCCGGTTTTTTTGGCATGTTTCAGATAAGCAGAAAGATTGAGCAGTTCTTCGATGTCGGCAGGTTTATAGTCAAGCAACCGCAAAAATGACTGTTGATAAAATGGGTTCATATCCGTATCTCCGATGAATTTATATTCAACATAAATCAATAAAAATTCAATTGCAACACCGGCGGGAAATTCTTTTTTATTATGGGTGGCTCAATTGGCGCGGCTGTGGGAGAATGCGCGGGTATCACTTATCAGAGGACATGGCCATGTCAGAATTAGATGCGTTTTTAGAAGAACAGCGCGAAGAAACCCGTGCGATTATTGCAGAACTGCTGGAAGACGGCAGCGATCCTGATGCGCAATACACCATTGAACACCATTTTTCGAGTGAGAATTACGACAAGCTGGAAAAAGCGGCAGTTGAAGCTTTCAAACTGGGTTATGAAGTGACAGATGCCGAGGAGCTGGAAGTGGAAGGCGGCCAGGTGGTGTTATGTTGCGATATCATCAGTGAATGCGGGCTGACGGCGGAACATATCGATGCTCAGGTAGAGCAGCTGGCGCGTCTGGCAGAAAAAATGGATGTGGATTACGACGGCTGGGGCACCTATTTCGAAGACCCGGATGCCGAAGATGAAGATGATGACGATGCTGATGAGGCGCCGTTACACTAATCATCTGCCATGACTGAAAAACCTGCCGCGGCAGGTTTTTTTGTGTCTGTATGTCAGGGGATCAGGCAGTAAAGACTTTCAGCATCCGGACTTCACAGTCGCTGTGGCCGGTGTCACCCATCGGGGCATCAAGGAAGATAAACCCGAGTTTTTCATACAGCTTAATGGCGGCCTGCAGGTCAGCGGTGGTTTCCAGGTAGCACTGGCTGTAACCTTCCGCTTCGGCAAATTCCAATGCCTGGAGGGCGATTTTTTTCGCCAGACCTTTGCCGCGCAGGCGGGAGGAGATATACATTTTCTGTAATTCAGCGGTTTTCCCGTCACCACCGGCAAGGCCGGAAACGCCGCCACCGCCGAGGATTTCCCCATCCATCTCAATGACCCAGTATGCGGCACGCGGCTGGCTGTAAACCTCATATAATGAATCAAGAATCGGGTCAGCGACCGCAAAACCTTTGTCTGCGGTCAGGCCGTGTTCGGCAGAGACCTCACGGATAACCTGTGCGATGCCGGGGTTATCTTCCGGACGGATCAGACGGAGGGTGTAGTTTTCTGTTGTGCTGCTTGTCATGGATATCATTATCTCATTATTTTTATTGTGAAAAGTAAAGCCGGGGGAATAAACCTGAGGGGCGATTACTGTGGATATCGTATGAAACGATAAATAAGATAATAAATAATTATCACGCAAAGTAAATACGCAGAATGGGGGATAAAAAAAACCAGCCCGGAGGCTGGTTTTGCTACTCATTCCGTCAGGATCACAGTGCTGCGATCGTGGCTTTCTGAGCAATCAGTTTTTCTTTCGCTTCACGGTTTGCCGCAAGACGCTCGCGCTCTTTGGCTACAACAGCTTCCGGCGCACGGCTGACAAAGCCGTCATTCGCCAGTTTGCCTTCGATAGCCGCGATCTCTTTCTCCGTTTTTTCCAGCTCTTTATCCAGACGCGCCAGTTCGTCGTCTTTATTGATAAGATCAGCCATCGGGATCAGGATTTCTGCGCCTTCCACCAGCTTGGTCACGCAAACCGGTGCAGTTTCGCCTTCAGCCATCACACGGACGGATTCCAGACGCGCCATCGCTTTCAGGAAGTTGCTGTTTTCCGCGACACGGCGCTGTGCATCAGCACTTGCCCCGCGCAGCATCACTTCCAGCGGCTTGCTTGGTGCGATATTCATTTCAGCACGAATATTACGTACCGCAACGATTGTCTCTTTGATCCACTCCAGGTCACGCAGTGCCTGCTCGTCGTTCAGAGAGGCATCATATTCCGGGAACGGCTGCAGCATGATGGTATCGCCTTCCGCGCCGGTGACGACTTTCACGCGCTGCCAGATAGTTTCCGTGATAAACGGAATAATCGGGTGTGCGAGACGCAGCAGGGATTCCAGTACGGTGATCAGGGTATGACGCGCTGCACGTTTCTGTGCATCGGTACCTTTATGAACGGCCGGTTTGGACAGCTCAAGATACCAGTCACAGAACTGGTTCCAGGTGAATTCATACAGAATATTAGACGCAATATCAAAGCGGTAGGTATCCAGCGCTTCGCGGTATGCTTTCACGGTATTGTTGTATTCCGCGAGTATCCAGCGGTCGGCTAGGGAGAATTCCATCTCACCGCCGTTCTGACCGCAGTCTTTCTCTTCGGTATTCATCAGCACGAAACGGCTGGCATTCCACAGCTTGTTACAGAAGTTGCGGTAACCGGACAGACGTTTCATATCCCAGTTGATGTCACGGCCGGTAGAGGCCAGCGCCGCCAGGGTAAAGCGCAGGGCATCGGTACCGTGGGCTTCAATCCCTTCCGGGAACTGTTTTTCAGTCCGTTTGGCGATTTTTTCCGCCATCTGCGGCTGCATCATGTTACCGGTGCGTTTTTCCAGCAGTTCAGGCAGAGAGATACCGTCGATCATATCCAGCGGGTCAATGACGTTCCCTTTGGATTTCGACATCTTCTGACCTTCCTCATCACGGATCAGACCCGTCATGTAGATGGTTTTGAACGGGATCTGCGATTTACCGTTTTCATCTTTGATGAAATGCATGGTCATCATGATCATGCGGGCGATCCAGAAGAAAATGATGTCGAAGCCGCTGACCAGCACGCTGGTCGGGTGGAATGCTTTCAGTTCCGGGGTGTTTTCCGGCCAGCCCAGGGTGGAGAATGTCCACAGACCGGAGGAGAACCAGGTATCCAGCACGTCTTCGTCCTGGCGCAGTTCAACCATCGCCGGGATATTGTTTTCACGGCGGACTTCGTCTTCGTCGCGGCCGACATACACGTTACCCTGATTGTCATACCAGGCCGGGATACGGTGACCCCACCACAGCTGACGGGAGATACACCAGTCCTGAATATCACGCATCCAGGAGAAGTACATGTTTTCGTACTGCTTCGGTACGAACTGAATATCGCCGTCTTCCACCGCTTTGATGGCTTCTTTTGCCAGCGGGGCAGTGCGCACATACCACTGGTCGGTCAGCATCGGTTCGATAACCACGCCGCCGCGATCGCCGTAAGGTACGGTCAGGTCGTGCGGTTTGATCTCTTCCAGCAGGCCGAGCTCTTCGAACTCTTTGACGATCGCTTTACGGGCAGCGAAACGCTCCATGCCACGGTATGCGGCCGGGATTTCACTGCTGCAGGCGTCAGTCACTTCGCCGTTGGTATCAAACACTTCGGCTTCGGTACGGATGTTGCCGTCGAAGTCCATGATGTTAATCATGGTCAGCTGGTGGCGTTTACCGACTTCATAGTCATTGAAGTCATGTGCCGGGGTGATTTTCACACAACCGGTGCCTTTTTCCATATCAGCGTGTTCATCACCGAGGATCGGAATGCGGCGGTTGACGATCGGCAGAATGATTTCTTTGCCGATCAGATCTTTGTAACGCGGATCTTCCGGGTTAACGGCCACGCCGGTATCACCGAGCATGGTTTCCGGACGCGTGGTGGCGACCACCAGGTAATCTTTACCGTCTGCGGTTTTCGCGCCGTCCGCCAGCGGATAACGGATATGCCACATGAAACCTTTGACATCACGGTTTTCCACTTCCAGGTCAGAAATTGCGGTGTGCAGTTTCGGATCCCAGTTCACCAGACGTTTACCACGGTAAATCAGGTTATCTTTATACAGGCGGACAAACGCCTCTTTTACCGCAGCTGACAGGCCGTCGTCCATGGTGAAGCGCTCGCGCTCCCAGTCCACGGAGTTACCCAGACGGCGCATCTGGTTGGAGATATTACCGCCGGATTCCGCTTTCCATTCCCAGATTTTATCGATAAAGCCTTCGCGGCCGTAATCGTGGCGGGTTTTGCCTTCTTCTGCGGCGATTTTGCGCTCAACAACCATCTGTGTCGCGATACCGGCGTGGTCAGTCCCTGACTGCCACAGGGTGTTTTTGCCCTGCATGCGCTGGTAGCGGATCATGGTATCCATAATGGTCTGCTGGAAAGCATGGCCCATATGCAGGTTACCGGTGACGTTCGGCGGCGGGATCACGATACAGAAGCTTTCTTTGTCTGTTCTGCCGTTCGGTTTGAAATAGCCGCTTTTTTCCCAGTGGGTATAAAGAGGACCTTCGATTTCCGTTGGATTATAGGTTTTATCCAGGGACGGCTCGCAGGCCTGTTGGTTGTCGGTTGTCTTTTCCATTTTTAATCTTTGTTTATCAGTAAGCTGGCGGCGTGGCCATGGTCATCGTAAAGCCGACGCTGCGATAGATTTTATATCGCTCGCGCGCCAACTGTTTTAAGTGTTCATCGATAGGCACAAAGTCTATCACTTCACGGAAGGTTGTCGCAAAATCTGTGAACTGCGGCAGCAGGGCTATCAGCAAATCACGCGGGGAATTTCCGCGTTTCTGCGGCCAGCACAGTTCAACCGGTGCGCCGTAACGCGGGCCTTCTCCGGCCAGATTATGCGGAACAAAGGCATCGGGCTCCCGCGCCCAGAGGGCTTCGTCCAGTTTCTCCGCCTGCTGTTGTGACTCACAGGCGATAAGCACCCGTTTCCCGCTGCGCCAGGCTTCACCCGCCAGATGACAGGTCAGCCACTCGTGGGCCTCAAGGTCATCAAAAGGGGATGGCTGTTCCATCAGGTAGAAGGTGGCGTTTTTCATAATATCTCTGATAGCAGAAAAGGGGATTGCTCAGGATAGCACAATCCCCCGTTACCTTTATGCTTTTTCCGGGCCGCAAAGGCCCGGCAATTCCGGTCAGTCGTCGGTGCTGATACCCGCACGATTTAACAGGAATTGTGACAGCAGTGCAACCGGACGACCTGTCGCACCTTTGTTTTTTCCGGAGCGCCATGCGGTTCCGGCGATATCCAGATGCGCCCAGTTATAACGGGTGGCAAAACGGGACAGGAAGCAGCCCGCGGTGATAGCGCCGCCGAGACGGCCGCCGGTGTTTGCCAGATCCGCAAAATTGGACTCGATCTGCTCGTAGAACTCTTCTGCCAGCGGCAGACGCCATGCACGGTCACCCGCCTGTTCAGAGGCATTCAGTAACTCGTGCGCCAGCGGATTGTGGTTTGCCATCAGGCCGCTGAAGTGGTTACCGAGTGCAACCATGCAGGCGCCGGTCAGTGTGGCGATATCAATCACCGTTTCCGGATCAAAACGTTCGGCGTAGGTCAGGGTGTCACACAGTACCAGGCGGCCTTCCGCATCGGTATTGAGCACTTCCACCGTCTGGCCGGACATGGTGGTGAGGATATCCCCCGGACGATAGGCATTGCCGCCCGGCATGTTTTCACAGCCCGCGAGAATCCCGATCACATTGAGCGGTAAACCCAGCTCCGCCACCACGCGCATCACGCCGTAAACGGTTGCCGCGCCGCACATGTCGTATTTCATCTCATCCATGCTGTCAGCCGGTTTGATGGAAATACCGCCGGAGTCAAAGGTCAGGCCTTTGCCGACTAACACGATCGGACGCGCTTCCGGATCCGGATTACCTTTATATTCAATCACCGACATCAGGGATTCATTACGTGATCCCTGGCCGACGGCCAGATACGCCAGCATGCCCAGCTCTTTCATCTGCTCTTCGCCGATGACACGGGTACTGAGCACCGGAGAGTTGCTGTCTGCCAGCTGACGTGCCTGAGATGCCAGATAAGCGGCATTACAGATGTTCGGCGGCATATTGGCCAGATCTTTCGCGGCTTTGATACCGGCGGCAATCGCCAGACCGTGGCTGATCGCTTTCTCACCGGTCGGCAGTTCGCGGCGGGTCGGTACATTGAAGACCAGCTTGCGCAGCGGACGGCGTAATTCGGTTTTGTTACTTTTCAGCTGATCAAAGACATAGAGAGATTCTTTGGCTGTTTCAACCGCCTGCCGGACTTTCCAGTAGTTATTGCGGCCTTTGACATGTAACTCGGTCAGAAAACAGACGGCTTCCATTGATCCGGTTTCATTCAGGGTATTGATGGTCGTCCGGATAATCTGTTTGTACTGGCGTTCATCCAGTTCACGTTCTTTCCCGCAGCCGATTAACAGGATACGCTCGGACAGGACATTCGGGACATGGTGCAGAAGCAGTGACTGCCCGACCTTGCCCTCCAGCTCGCCGCGGCGCAGCAGAGCACTGATGTAGCCGTCGCTGATTTTATCGAGCTGCTCCACCACAGGAGACAGACGACGCGGTTCGAAAACCCCGACCACAATACAAGCACTGCGCTGCTTTTCCGGGCTGCCGCTTTTTACACTAAACTCCATGCGCTCTCCTGAATCTTAAAGACAAAGACAACTGCTGCCGCTAAAATGTAGCGTTCGCACTAATCTGCACCATCGATTATAAACAGTTTATGATAAGCTGTGTGCGCACTTTATGAGTCCTGAATCTCATGAAAATTCCGTTTCTTTCCTGACAGGAAGGAAAAAGCGTAGTCTGATACCGGAATCATCCTCAGGCCGGCAAAATAATGCACACAAATAGTCAACACAGAACGAAGTTAGCTATTTTCATGCAAAAACACAAGTTTTCACAGGCGTATTAAGCGTGATCATTATTAGATATCTGGTAAGAGAAACATTAAAAGCACAGATTGCGATTCTGTTTATCCTGTTGCTTATCTTCTTTTGTCAAAAACTGGTTGAAGTCCTGGGTGCCGCCGTTGAAGGCAGCATCCCGGCCGGACTCGTCGTGTCACTGCTGGGGCTGGGTATCCCGGAGATGGCGCAGCTCATACTGCCGCTGAGCCTCTTCCTCGGGCTGCTGATGACCTACAGCAAACTCTATACCGAAAGCGAAATCACCGTGATGCATGCCTGTGGTCTGGGTAATAATGTGCTGGTGAAAGCCGCTATGATCCTGGCGTTCTTTACCGCCATCGTGGCGGCTGTCAATGTAGTCTGGCTGATGCCGTGGTCATCCCAGTATCAGGAAAAGGTACTGGAGGAAGTCAGAGCTAACCCTGGTGTGACCGCGATGGTCGGCGGGCAGTTTAAAGTCTCTGATGACGGCAGTATGGTGCTCTATCTCGGGGATGTTGACGGTAATAAGTTCACTAATGTCTTTATTGCCCAGCTCTGGGCGAGAAACGAACAGCGTCCGTCCATTGTGGTGGCGGACGGCGGTCATATGACCGAAAAAGAGAACGGTAATCAGGTGGTGGTGCTGGATAAAGGCACCCGTTATGAGGGAACCGCGTATCTGCGTGATTTCCGGATCACAGATTTTACCGATTATCAGGCGATTGTTGATCACCGTGATGCAAAAACCGGTGACAGTAACTACCAGCAGATGACCTTGTCTGAACTATGGAAAGAGACAGACAAAGCAGCCCGTGCGGAATTCCACTGGCGTCTGACGCTGATTTTCTCCGTGGTGGTGATGGCGCTGATGGTAGTACCGCTCTCCGAGGTAAACCCGCGTCAGGGGCGCGTACTGAGTATGCTGCCGGCGATGCTGCTGTATCTGATTTTCTTCCTGCTGCAAAGCTCGCTGCGTTCAAGCGGCGAGAAGGGCAAGCTGGATCCGATGGTCTGGCCGTGGGTGGTTAATCTCAGTTATCTGGCTCTCGCGGTGGTGCTGAATCTGTGGAATACCACAGCCGTCCGCCGTCTGCGCTTTGGCTCTGCCCGTGTTCAGGGGGTTGCCTGATGTTTAAAGTACTTGTTCTTGACCGCTACATCGGGCGGACGATTCTGCAATCCATCATGATGACCCTGTTTATGCTGGTGTCATTATCCGGGATTATCAAATTTGTCGATCAGCTGCGCAGAGTCGGCCAGGGGGAATACTCCACCTGGGATGCCGGGCTGTATACCATCATGAGTATCCCGAAGGATATTCAGATTTTCTTCCCGATGGCAGCACTGCTCGGGGCACTGATGGGACTGGGCGCACTGGCGACCCGCAGTGAGCTGGTGGTGATGCAGGCTTCCGGTTACAGCCGCCTCCAGGTGGCGGGTTCGGTGATGAAAACCGCTATCCCGCTGGTGATCCTGACCATGATTGTCGGTGAATGGCTCGCGCCGTCCGGTGAGCAGTGGGCACGTAACTACCGTGCACAGAAAACAAGCGGCGCGTCTCTGCTGGCAACCAACCGCGGGATGTGGGCCAAAGACGGCAGTGACTTTATCTATATCCAGCGCGTTGACAGCGAAACCCAGCTTAAGGGCATCACGCTGTACCGGATGAACGACGACCACAAGCTGAAATCTATCCTCAGTGCGGCGGCGGCGGACTACAATTCTGATTCCGATACCTGGACACTGAGTCAGGTGCAGGAGTCCATTCTGCAGGATACCTATGTGATTGCCGGTGAGCAGAAACTGTCGATGACCTGGCAGACGCAGATGACCCCGGAAAAACTGAGTGTGGCTGCACTGGACCCGGAAGCATTGTCGATCAGCGGCCTGTATCAGTATGTTGATTATTTACAGCAGAGCGGACAGGACGCGGGACGTTATCAGCTGAACCTGTGGAAAAAGGTGTTCGCACCGCTTTCTGTGGCAGTTATGATGCTGATGGCGCTGTCGTTTATTTTCGGGCCGCTGCGTTCGGTAGCGATGGGTGTGCGGGTTGTGACGGGGATTGCCTGCGGATTCGTGTTCTACGTTTCCAATGAGATTTTCGGCTCTCTCAGCCTGACCTACAAGTTCCCGCCGTTGCTGGGTGCACTGCTGCCGAGCCTGCTGTTCCTGGCAATCAGTTTATATATGCTGATCAAACGTAAGTAAGCCGTTACGGATACCGGTATCCGGAGCCGGTCAGTGCATACTGACCGGCTCTGTCATTTCAGCGGCCGGTAATCTGTTCCCAACTGAGATTAAAACGGGCCAGATACTTCCGCAGCCGGTCAGCATCATTGGGTTGTTTCTTCTGCTGACGGGAAACGGCAAACAGTGTGCGTCCGGCATCAGAAAGTGTCTGTGAACGGCGGCAGACGGCAATTACAGTTTCCAGCTGCTGACGATCAAATAAATCAATTTCACCCACCCCGGCAGGCAACGTCACCGCTGTTTCCGTGCTGTGCCACTGATTTTTCAGCCGTTCGGTTTCTTCCTCCACCAGTGCGGTGGTGATCCGCCCATTCTCTGCAAAGGTTGCCATCCGCGTGACAGAGGCACTCAGTTCACGGAAGTTACCGCGCCACAAAGCCGGTGGTGAGCAGGCAAAGGCGAGGTAGTGCTGCCTGGCGTCGGTATCAAACCGGACACGGGTCTGCTGATCGCGGCTGTATTTCGCCAGCTCATAATCTACGTTCGGCTCAATATCCTCGCGCCGCTGTGCCAGTCCCGGCAGTGCAAAGGTCCACATATTGATGCGGGCGTATAAATCCTCACGGAACAGCCCTTCGCTGACCCGCTGTGCCAGATTGCGGTGTGTGCCGGCGATCAGGGAAAAATCACTCTCTGTTTTATGATCCGAGCCGTAAGGGAAAAATCGTTTTTCCTCAATGGCTTTCAGCAGCATTGCCTGTTCGTCGGCGCCCAGCTCGGCAATCTCATCCAGAAACAGGATCCCGCCGTCTGCCTCTTTCAGCAGTCCGCCGCGCGCCTGAATTGCTCCGGTGAATGCCCCTTTCTCATGGCCGAACAGGGCGGACATGGCATTATCGCCGCGCAGTGTGGCGCAGTTCACCTCCACAAAACGCCCTTTTACCTGATGGCGGCTGCGGCGCAGTTCATAAATCCGCCGTGCCAGGAATGATTTTCCGGCACCTGTCGGCCCGGTCAGCAGAACAGGGGCGGCGGAGCGCAGAGCAACACGCTCGATTTTATCGATCATGGTATTAAACCCGGCATTGCGCGTGGCAATACCGGACTTCAGAAACGCGACCTGTGCCTGCTGCTCTTTCTGAAAGCGTCCGGTGATCTGTGTATAGCGGCTGAGATCGAGGTCAATAATGGTATACACCCCGGCAGGATCTTTATCCCGTGCGTCATGGCGCGGTGCAGTCTGGATAAGGCGCGCGGGCAGATAGCTGGCTTCGGTCAGCAGGAACCAGCAAATCTGTACCACATGGGTGCCGGTAGTGATATGCACCAGATACTCTTCATTTTCAGTATCAAACGGGTAGTGAGTGGCAAAGTCCAGCAATGCGGTATATACCTGCTCAAAATCCCACGGGTCGGCAATATCCACCTCGCGCAGCATCACTTCAGTCTGCGGGGAGGCCTGCTCTATATCCTCTTTTACCCGGCCTGCGGTCTGCATATCACCCGGCTGATAAACCAGCTCAAAGCGGTCAATATGCAGATCCGGCTGCTGACACAGCCCGATACTCGGCCGCCATTTATGCCAGCGGTTGGCTTTCTTGCCGCGCCGGTCAAGTACCGTGCCGAGAACACCAATCACAACGTTTTTCTTTGCGGATGACATGATTTATCTTTCCGGATAAAAGACGATATTAAAAGATAAAGTCAGCATACGGGATTTCAGGGCGGGATGTTATCCCCAAAATAGAGTCAATAAATTATTCGTTAAATATCATAAAGATAAATAAATATTTTCTGATTAAACAAAACTGGCACACTTATCGCAATACTACCGGTACCAAACGAAAGGAATGTAAAAATGATAAATCGTGATTTTAATGAACTGATTCAGGAAAACAGTGCGCCGGTAAAATTGTGGACAAACGGTGTACCGGTGGATCCGAAAGCGGTGCTGCAATTGCAGAATACGGCAAAAATGCCTTTTATTTTTAAACACCTGGCGGTAATGCCGGATGTGCATGTCGGTAAGGGATCGACTATCGGCAGTGTTATTCCGACCAAAGGCGCGATTATCCCGGCCGCTGTCGGGGTGGATATCGGCTGCGGAATGATCGCGGTGAAAACCTCACTGACCGCGTCCGACCTGCCGGATAGCCTGCAAAATATCCGCTTTGCCATTGAGGCCGCGGTACCGCACGGACGAACTACTGAACGTCACGGACGGGATAAGGGAACCTGGAAAAATGTCCCGGATATTGTTGATAACCACTGGATGCAGCTGGATGAGCAGTTCCGCCGTATCTGCGATAAATACCCGAAACTGCGTAATACCAACAACTACAAACATCTGGGAACGCTGGGAACCGGGAACCACTTTATCGAACTGTGCCTGGATGAGACAGATTTTGTCTGGGTGATGCTGCACAGCGGGTCACGCGGTGTCGGTAATGCTATCGGCAACCTGTTTATCTCGCTGGCACAAAAAGATATGCAGACGCACATTGCCAATCTGCCGGATCGCGATCTGGCGTATTTCGAAGAGGGAAGCGTGCATTTTAACGATTATATGGAAGCGGTCGGCTGGGCGCAGGATTTTGCCCGTCATAACCGCGAAGTGATGATGCACCGCGTGCTGGAAGCCCTGTCCCGTGAAATCACCAAACCGTTCACCACACAACAGGAAGCCGTAAACTGCCACCATAACTATGTGCAGAAAGAACAGCATTTTGGTGAGGAAGTTCTGGTAACACGAAAAGGGGCGGTATCGGCACAAAAAGGGCAGATGGGGATCATCCCGGGCTCTATGGGCGCGAAAAGCTACATTGTGCGCGGACGCGGAAACGAAGAAAGCTTCTGCTCATGCAGCCATGGTGCAGGTCGTGTGATGAGCCGTACCGAAGCGAAAAAACGCTTCTCAGTGGCAGACCAGCAGCGCGCTACTGCTCATGTGGAGTGCCGTAAAGACAGCGATGTGATCGACGAGATCCCGATGGCGTACAAAGATATCGATGCGGTGATGACCGCACAGTCATCACTGGTGGAAATTGTGCATACACTGCGTCAGGTGGTGTGTGTGAAGGGGTAAGGAAACAGTCACTGCATATACAGAACATGCCCGCGCCTGATGCGGGCATGCTCTTTTGTATCACAGGTAATTACGGGTATGCAGATCTGCCAGGGAGCGGACCAGGTCATTGACACCATTTGGTAACGGACTGAATTTACTGCCGTCTTTGCGGGTCATCACCACGAATACACCGATATTTTTCTCCGGTATCATCGCCATATAGGTATTAAATCCGCCGCCGCCGCCGGTTTTCTGATAAATCGCCGGAATATCCCCGACCGGCGCCAGATACACCCAGCCGAGACCCAGACCGTCAGCCTCACCGGCAACGTCCATCCCTTTAATTTCATTCAGATGACCACGTTTAAAATAGATGGTCTGCTCTTTGGTGGCTGTCGCTTTGCGCTGTGTATTGCCGGAAGAGAGGAAGCGCTGCATCCACTTCTGCATATCCGCCGGGGTGGAATACACCCCGCCGCTGCCGATAGCCGCCAGCGTGCTGTAACAATCACTCGGTTTAAACCCGACCATCAGCCGCTTACACTGCGCGGCAGACGGATTATAGGTCGTATCTTTCATACCCGCCGGTTGTGTCACATAGTGGCGGAACAACTCGGTATACGGACGATTTCCGGCTTTTTCCAGGGCATCTGCCAGTAAATCATAGGCCAGGTTGGAATACGCAGCTTCCGTTCCCGGCTGAGCCGTCAGTTTGGCGGTTTTCAGCCAGGTCCAGCGCTGATCGCGGCTCGGCCAGGTAAACACCGGACGGCCCCATTTCCCGCCGGGCTGCTCACGCGGCAGGATACTGGTATGACTTGCCAGGTGGAACAGGCGGATCGGCTTGCCGTTATAGGACGGCACGGAGGACTGTTTATAACTGTATTTCTGCAGCGGATCATTGAGATTGACCAGGCCGTCATCCGCCATCTTCACCATCACCTCGCTGGTCATCAGCTTACTGACGGACGCAATGCGGATCAGCGAATCCGTCCGTGGCTTAATACCATTTCCGGGACGGGTCTCGCCGTAGCTGCGGTGAAAAACTTCATTATTATCAATCACCACCATAAACATACCGCGGGCATCGGTTTCGGAGAAAATCTTCTCACCGATCTCATCGACCAGCTGCGGTGCCAGCTTCAGTGCTTCCGGATTGCTTTCAACAATAGACCAGTCAAGCGGCGGACGTTCGGCAGACGCTGTACTGTGTTTCTCCGGCTGCGAAGAACAGGCGGACAGCGCGATAGCCAGCAGCGATAACGGCATCAGGCGCACAATATGACGGTGTAATTTACTCATGATAATTCAACAGCCTTCCATGCAGACACAGGGATATGACACTGTAAGTCAGTTATTTTTTGAAGATACGTAACAGGATACCAATGACGATACCAATAAAAATACCTGTCGCAACCCATCCGGCAAAGCCCATACCCACCTCACATTTATCGGGAACCGGAGAGGATTATATAAGCAATTGTATTGATGTCTATTCATCCGGGGCACAATCGCGGCAAATAAAAAAATATTATTATTCAGTGCGGAAATAAAGCAGAAAGCGCCCGCCGCCGCACAAACCCCGTATCCTGCTGAAACGCCGTCTTTTTAACCACTCAGCAAACCGCCTCAGTGATAGTTGTTGCACCACAGAGTGCCGCAAGTATAATAACGACGTTTTCCAGAACACACTTCTGTGCCGGAGTGGCGGAATTGGTAGACGCAGTTGATTCAAAATCAACCGCCCACGGGCGTGCCGGTTCGATTCCGGCCTTCGGCATTCTTAAGTGAAATCAAGCTACCGTAAGGTGGCTTTTTTTGTGCCTGAAATTCACTATCCGGCTGTTTTTCTCTGCATTTTTCGTTTGTAACTTACTGTAAAATAACATTTTAATTTTTTATTACGGGTTCATGTAACGCATTCCTGTTACGCCGTCGCCGTCCGGGCGCTACCGGGGCAAAAAAGTCAATTTCAGGGTCAATTCGCTTCGATTTACATTTTGACCCGGAAAAAGCGGTCAGTTTCAGGGCTGAAAAGGGCGCGCATTAATAGATTCACTATCAATAAATAATGAAAATACGTTCATGGAATAAATAACGGTATCGATATATCCCGGTAAAAAAGCATCACTTTTATTTTTTCAAATAAAAACAATGCATTAAATTTCACCTTACAGGCTGTATTAACCCACTATGAAGCCGGTTTATTTATCCTGCATTGTTTTCGGTTGTCCACGCTGTTCTGCGCCTCTCTGTCATCCGCACAATAAATGTTTGATTTCGCAAATAGACTTCTTTGTTGTCTCTGAAATACGTAAAAGCCACGATGCGATAAACCAATTCGACAAAGGAGTGATCCGGACTTATGGCATTAAGCGACATAGCAGCAAGGAACGCAAAACCCGGTAAAAAGATGTACAAACTGACCGACGAATATGGTCTGTATCTTCAGGTGAATCCGGCCGGTACAAAGCGCTGATATTTTAATTTCGTATTTGACGGCAAACAGAGCCGGATTGCCTTCGGCGGGTATCCGCTGGTGTCGCTGTCACGCGCCCGTGAGAAACGCGATGAAGCCCGTCTGATGATACTGGACGGTGTTCACCCGAAGCAGAAACGTATCGCGGAAAAGGAAGCCGAAGAGGACGCGCTGAATACCTTTGAGAAAATGGCGCGGGAATGGTCACAGCAGATGCTCAGACGGCGGCGCTGGCGCGATCTGGAAACTTGGAGTCAAACTCACCTTGTTAGTTTTCATTCGTTCCAGTGAGCTGCATTTTGCTCGTTGGGATGAAATCGATTTTGAAAATGCCATGTGGACGCGCCCCGCTGAACGAGAAGCGATAGAAGGGGTTAAATATTCACACCGCGGATCAAAAATGCGTACTACACATTTAGTCCCTTTAAGTAGACAAGCCATTGAGATCTTAAAACAGATTTATCAATTCAGCGGCAACCACGAACTGATCTTTATTGGTGATCATAATCCAAGAAAACCAATGAGTGAAAACACAGTGAATAACGCATTACGTGTGATGGGCTATGATACTAAGACGGAAGTGTGTGGGCATGGTTTCAGAACAATGGCGTGTAGTTCGTTGATTGAGTCAGGGTTGTGGTCTAAGGATGCAGTAGAAAGGCAGATGAGCCACCAAGAACGCAATTCAGTAAGAGCAGCTTATATTCATAGAGCTGAACATATTGAGGAAAGGAGACTGATGGTGCAGTGGTGGGCGGATTATCTGGATGCGAATAGAGTACAGAGAGTTTCACCTTTTGATTTTTCGGTAATAAGCTAGTTTTATCTAGAGCCACTAAATCCAACAAGTTTAGCTTGTTAGATCAATAGATAAACTTTAAATGGCAAGAAAAATTGCTTAATGTATAGTGTCCATAACAGCACATATCATAAAATGTTAATTATTGATAGATAGTTAAACAGAAGAGGTATGAGGTAAATAATTTTGAACTAAACTATAAATAAATCATTGAAATACATTTACATAGATATATAATTTAAGTTTAATCAATTTTTGATAAGGGGGAGTTATGGATGCTTTACAGTTTAATGTCTCTGCTCGAGCTGCGATTTTAATTGGAAGGGAAAACATCGCTAACTCTGAGGGCGCAATAATAGAATTGGTCAAAAATAGTTATGATGCTGATTCCGATTTTTCTATTATCCTTATAGATAACAAGTTTACAACACTCCCCGAAATAATCTTATTGGATGATTATAATTCAATAAAAAAAATATGTAGTCAAGAATTTTTTAAAGTTATAGAAAATTTATATAAATATAGTGATGCTGGATATATTTATAAAGGTGAAAAGCCTTTATATGATAATTCAATGAAAGAAGTAGAACAAAGATTTATTAGTGAGCTGAAACCTTTATCAGCGCTTTATATTATTGATAATGGTTCTGGTATGTCAGCAGAAACAATTCGTGAAAATTGGATGACCATTGGCACTGCAAATAAAAAAAATATAGCAATAACATCGGATAAAAAAAGAGTCAAATCAGGAGCTAAAGGTATTGGACGTTTTGCATTAGATAAACTAGGTAAAAAATGTGACCTAATAAGTATAGATAAAAAAAATAAAGGTAGCGCAGTGCATTGGTCAGTTGATTGGTCTCAATTTGAAAATCCTAATGCAACAATAGATCAAATTAAAGCAACTTTAGAAAGTTTAAATTTAGATAATTTAAATGATGGGTTGGATTATTTACATGGGAATCAGTCGTCTAGGAAAAATATAAATAAAATATTAGGCGAAATTGAAAAGTTAACATCAACTAAATATGCTTGGATAAATAATAGGGACTACCTTAGAAATGGTACTATTATTAAAGTAACTGGTTTGCACGATAACTGGAATGATAAATTTGTAAAAGGACTATTTAATAAACTAGCCGTTTTAGTTCCTCCAGCAGAGATAAATGATTTTAGTATTCATATATTACCTGCACTGAATACCAATAACTTTGGTGAGGTTTTAACTAGTTATTGTGAAGATTTTGATTATAAAATAGTTGCAGAGGGTGATGATTTTGGAAAAGTCAATGTTACAGTTTATAGAGAGGAGTATGATATTGAAATTATTCCAGATTCATTTTTCAATAGACCTAAGTTGAAGAATTCCAAATACTATAATAAAAATGTTTTTTTAGAAAAGAAATATACAAAAGTTATTGATGTTCAAAAAGAGCTAGGTGACCGGGTTGACAATGAATTAATTAAGAAATTAGGGAATTTTGAGTTTATTTTATACTATTTAAAGAAAACTGTATCAAATGACTTAAAAGATGTTTTTTATAATAAAAAAATAAATAGTAGTGCACGTAAAGAGTGGCTAGATAGTTTTAGCGGGATAAAGATCTACCGAGATGGATTTAGAGTTAGGCCATATGGTGAAATAGCTGGCCCTGCGTATGATTGGCTAGGCCTCGGCAGAAGAAAAGCCGCGAGTCCTGCGGGGATATCTAAACCTGGGGGCGGGTATAGAATAGAACCTGATAATATATCAGGTATTGTTAAAATATCTAGGCTAACAAACCCTGATTTTGATGATAAATCTAGCCGGGAAGGGTTACAAGAAAGCGAAAGTTTTATGATATTTCAAAATCTATTAATAGAAATAATATCTATTTTAGAAAAAGATAGAGCTTTTATCGCTTCAGAATTTAGAAATTTTGATAATGAAATTAATGGCCCTAAAAGGGATCTAGAAAAAGCTAGGAAGCTAGCAGAAGAAGTAAACAAAAATAAAAGTGAAAAAGCTAAAGAGACTCAGTCAGACGAAGAAAATAAAGATGTTACAATTTTGGCAAATCTAGTTGAGTATCAGACAGAAGAAATAGAACAATTAAAAGATGAGCAAAAAATGCTAAGAGCAATGGCTAGTAGCGGTATTGTATCAGCAGCATTGAGCCATGATGTTGAAAAAATAAGAGGGCGGTTGGCTGAATACGCTGATGATATAAAAGAGAATATTTCTGAATTTATTGATGAAAATCAAAATTTTGATGATGATATTTTTAATCCATATATAACTATTCAGCAATTAAAAAAAGATAATGATAAAATATTTACATGGCTTGGTTTTTCGTTAGAGTTTATCAAAAAAGATAAAAGAAAGAGAAAGGAATTATCAATTGTAGATTACTTTGATCGATTATATAAAAACTGGAAAACTACACTTGATGCTAGGGGTATTGAATTAATAATAAATATACCAGAATATCTTAGTATAAGAGCGTTTGAGGTAGACTTTGATAGTATATTTATAAATCTATTTACAAATACAATAGAGGCATTTGACTTACCAAATCAAAACTTAGTTAGAAGGATAACTATTTCTGCTGAAGAATTTTCATCTATATTACAAATAACATATCAAGATACAGGTCCGGGAATATCTTCTGCAATAGATGAACAAAATGATATATTTGAGCCACAAGTAACCACAAAAAAAGATGAATATGGAAACATAGTTGGTACAGGGTTAGGTATGTGGATCATAAAAAAAACCGTTGAGGAATATGCAGGAAAATCTATCATTTTAAAAAATATAGGTGAGTCTGGTTTTGGTATTCGTTTCGAACTTCCAATGAGAAAATCAAACAGTGGTAAACAACAATGAACATTATTTATGTAGATGAAGAAGTAGAGCAACATCGTCAATTTAAATCAAGGTTAAAAGACCTTATAAGAACAAAAGAAATTTCTGTATGCTGCATATTTCCTAAAAATAGCATTGAGGAAACTATTGATGAAATATTATCAAATTTACCTGACATATTAGTTTGTGACTGGCAATTAAATGCTATTAAAGAAGATGTTAATTATCCTGTACCATATACAGGTGCGAAATTAATTGAAGAATTTCTTAAAGTTAAGCCAAAGTTTCCGGTATATCTTAATACTGCATTAGTTTCAGATGGTATTAGTGATGATTATACCAAAGATGTAAATATTGTATTTCCCAAGTCAATGAGTATGACAGAACCAGAAGGTTATGACCTATCAATCATAAAAAAAATGGAGATACAAATCAATAAGTACAGGAACCAAATTAAGGAATGGGAAGATGAGCTTATCGCTCTTATAAATAAAAAAGACAGTGGTGAATTAATAACAGCTATGGAAGAGGAAAGAATTATTTATTTGGATGATAAACTCGAGAGTTCATCTAATATGAAAAGTAAAACACCAGTAATGTTAAAGGATGATAAAAATATAGAACTATTGATGAGTTTAATAAAAAAGACCGATGAAATATTAAGTAAGGTAAAATAAAGTGACTCATGAAAAATATTTGTTTCGAGAGCGTTCACCACATAGAACATGCACCGCTGTATACTCTGACTATCGAAGATATAAATCTCAAATAGCTTCAGATTTTAACTATAGATGTGCATATACGGATAGCCCAGATTATTTTTTTGGTGGGAAACGTTGTTTTCACATAGATCATATTAAACCAAAGAGTAAGTATCCTAAGTTAATAAATGATTATACTAATTTGGCATATGTGTGTTCATATGTGAATATAAAAAAATCCAATATAGAGATGATTATTCCTGATCCGTGTTTAATAGATTGGAATCTTATTTTTTATAGAGATAGTTACGGTAATATAAAACCGAATATTGAAAATAATGAATCAGTTATGTTATATTCATCACTTTCTCTCTATTTGAAAAGATATGGAATAATTTTTATTCTAGAAAAATTATTTAATCAAAAGCAAAAACTACATGAATTATGTGAGAGCTTAGGTGGGTATGAACATGTGGACAAAGATATCTTGATATTAATAGCAGAATTAGATAAGTTATACCATAAGTATTATAAATATTTACAAATTGAGCTTTGAGTATGAATTCCAAAAAAACAGGTTCTTTCTATACGCCAGGTGTAATTTCTGATTTTTTTTGTATTTATATAGAAAAAAAAATAACTAAAAGAAATATAAGAATACTAGAACCAAGTGTTGGTGATGGTCAATTCATTAAATCACTTTTTAAATTTGATAATTTTAAAAATAAAATAGAAAAAATAGTTGCAGTTGACATTAATAAAAATGAATTATGTAAGTTAAATGATATTAATGTTTTTAAAAATATTTCAATTGATATAATTAATGATGATTTTTTAAATTATCAAGAAGTAACAAATGAAAAATTTGATTTAATTATAGGTAATCCTCCATATATAAAAAGAACTCTATTAAATCAGCCTCAGTTAGATAAAATATCTGAAATTAATGCGAGTTTTAATATAAATAATGTTTCGGCAAAAAACATATGGCCATCTTTTATTTTATCTGGTATTAAATTATTAAATGATGATGGTATGATGCTATTTGTATTGCCAGCAGAGTTAATGCAAGTGAAATATGCTAGTAACTTGAGGGATATTTTACTTAAAGAGTTTGATAGGATAGAGATTTTTACTTTTAAAGATTTAGTTTTTGATTCTTGTAAAGGGCAAGATACGATTGTTTTTTGGGGGGAAAAGAAAACAAATAAAGAGAAAGGGCTTTTTTTCTATAATATACTTGACTCAAAAAATCCATATATAAAAAAAGAGTTATTCTTAAATTACAAACCTGATTTAAATCTAAAGTGGACTAGTTACTTATTAAATAAAGATGAAATTAGTCTTATAAATAAATTAATTGATAGATTACCAGTTTTATCAGAATTATGTACGTCAAAACCAGGGGTTGTAACGGCAGCTAATCAATTTTTTATTATTAATAAAGTAGAGAAAGATAGATTTTTATTGCCAGATAATAATACATTACCTATAATCCAAAAATCTTCTATTCTTAAAAAAGGAATAATTATAGATAAAGATTTATTTGACAAAGTTTCTTTGGAAGGTACACCTTGTTATTTATTAAATTTAAATGGTGTTAATGTCAAGGGTTATAAGAAACTATGTGAGTATATCTCTGAAGGAGAAAATTTAAATCTTCATACTAGATATAAAATGTTGAAAAGAGATATCTGGTTTAATATTAATAATATAAAATCACCAGCACCTATACTTTTTTTTAAAAGGTCTCATTTATTTCCTAAGCTAATCAAGAATGATGCTAATTTAACTGCAACTGATAGCGCTTATTATGTCTATCCTAATAATAATGTTATTGTTTCGAATTTAGTTGGATCTTTTTATAATTCGATAACTATGATTATGGCAGAAATATATGGGCGATATTATGGTGGAGGTGTTTTAGAGTTAACTCCAAATGAGTTTAAATCATTGCCAATCCCTTATTCAGATTATAGTATCGATGACCTGCATGAATTAAATAATTTATTTATAAATAGAGTTGATATTAATGAGATTTTAGAAAAAAATGATCGTAGATTATTTTCAAAATATTTTAAAGGTATTACTGAGGCTGACCTAAGTAAGATAAAGGAAATTAGAGAAAAATTGTCAAATAGAAGGTTAAGGGGAGGTGGTTGACTTTCAATTTATTGATGATGGATGAGGATGTATTATCACATTATAAATTTTAGTGACAAGTGTAGATTATATTTAATAATTTAGATTAATTAATATCGCTTTTGTAAGTATCTCTGAATAATCTGATGCCAGAAAAATACCGGTTGTTGGCTGTAAATAACGGAATATAAAAAATGTGTGGAGCTAAAATTGGTATATTTACAGACTATCAGATAAAAATATAAGCGAGATTGTATTCGCTCGGTGAATGGTATTGATGGCGATATCAAATTGAATAAGGCACTGTGGGTAATGACTGAAAAAGTGTGCGATTATTTTGTGTGGTGCGAGTAATTGAGACCAATATTTCATATTGAATCTGTTAGAAGCTACTATTTTGAAACAGCCGCATGTACAGAAATTTAAAATTAATTAGAAATAAAAAGTGTAATTTTTTATATGTAACCGGTAAGGATTACTTAAATATTGCATATATGGTTATAATTGAGCTAATTCCGCCAAGCAATTTCCATAACCAATCAGAATATATGAATTTAGCTAGGCTTTTGTTTTCTGTGTATTTTTTACTCTTTAGCTCTAAGTATTGTATACGATATTGGTCTAGTTTACTTTCTGAAAAAATAGCACTAGATACTCGAATATAACGAAAGAAATCTTGAGTTGCAGCTTTAAGGACTGAATCTGTAATCTTGGTTGGATCTGAATATATACTCCAAATAATATTTGGTTGGATACGAGTTAAATTCTCAGAAGTATAAGGATAGAGTATAATTGCTACATCACCAAGATCTGATTGTGATAGAACTAAAGCAGCCCCATGTTCTATGTTTATTTTTTGACTAGGGGTATTATGAGTTTTTGTGTGTGTTCTTATTGGATGTTGTCCTGAGAATAATTGTATTTGTCTATTATTATCATCTTGTGAAACATAAAGAGCTTCAAAAAATCCATCTTTTTTAGCTTGCTCACAGATATTTTTAAAGTAAAGCCTAAAGAGCTTAACATGTATATTCCAATTTATAATTTTGTAGAAATTATTATTTGCGGCTGCATTATTTTTTTTATTTTCTGATAGCATTTTTTTAACTCCTAGTGTTGGTGGATTGATATATCAGAATGTTACTAGTAATGATATTTTAATGAATATGTTAAGATTACATCGTTTTTGGGCTAGTGCAATAATACCCATAAGTTGTAATAAGGTATACTTAGTAAGATATATTTTATCATAGATGATAACTTGTGGATTAAATATTTATGCTTTATTTTAGATAAATTCCAATGTGGTATATATTTTAGTATAAAAAACAATCTAAAAATATATTATTTAAATTTCATACTGTTAGTCTTATTTCTTTATTCCGGACTTCGCATCATAAGAACATCATGATCTCTTCCCAAAATCAGCGCCAGGTTAAATCAGAGATCCGGACCTTTTGATCTCTT